>CAYXAT010000020.1:0-2805 GCA_964462065.1 uncultured Clostridiaceae bacterium
TTATGGATTCTTTGAGGGATTGTTTTACCTTTTCTATATCGTTTTCCGCAGCCATTTTTGAAATCCGGGGATACATTACGGTGGCAATGGATGCGACGAAAATGCCCTGTACGAAGCCGTTAAGCTTATTTGCATAATAAAGGGCAGAAATACCTCCAACCACTATCCTTGATGCCAAGGTTCTGTCTACAAGCCAGTTTATCTGATTAGCAGAGTTTCCTATTATAACAGGTAATGCCTGTTTGCTCATTTTTATAAAATGACTGTCTTTCAAATTAAAAACAAAACCGTATCTATAGCCTTTTTTATATAAAGTGGGTAATAGAAATACCACTTGTGATGCCGCAGCCAAAACACTGCCGATTGCCAAAATCATTACGTTAAATTTTGAACTCAGCATTATGGAAATAATAATTATGAAATTTGATACGAAGCCCAAAACCGTAGGTAGGAGAAAACTGTCTTTCAACTGAAGATAACTTCGATATATATAGCCTATCGCAGTAAAATATATTCCAAGGATACTTACTTGGGTAAATACCATAGCCAATTTTAAGGTATCCCCGGTAAAACCGGAAGCAAACAATTTAACAACAGGCTTTGTAAATATCAATACCAACACCACTAAAATAGTTGAGATTCCGATAAAAACATTAGTGACGTTATTGGTAAAATCAATACCGGGACCGGCACCTTTTTTTCTTAAAACATCGCTGTATATCGGTATATAACAGGTAGAAAGTCCCGCACCGACAAAACCGAATAATACTGCCGGAATGGTTTGGGAAATCAGGTATGCGTCACTGATATTTGTGGCGCCGAAAAAATAGGAAAGAGTGAGCTCTCTTGCCAAGCCTATTACCTTTGCAACTATAGTAAGTATCATTAAAACAAATACTGTTTTTTTCATGCATTTTTCCCTTTCGTTATGTAATAAAAGGTTTGGACTTGTTGTTTACATTATACCCTATTTCTTGGGGAACTTCACCGAGGATATTTAAATGTGCTATAATCATTAAGGGTGAGTTTTGTGGGGATATTAAAAAATGATTGGCAGGATTTATTAGAGGACGAGTTTAAGAAGGATTATTACATAAAACTTAGAAGTTTTCTTATAAAAGAAATGAAGACAAAGAAAATATATCCGAATATGTATGATATATTTAATGCTTTGCATTATACTGAATATAGAAATGTGAAAGCTGTTATATTGGGGCAGGACCCGTATCACGGATACAACCAAGCCCATGGACTTAGCTTTTCCGTTAAGCCGGGAGTTGCCGCACCTCCTTCTCTTATAAATATATACAAAGAGTTGAACTCCGATTTAGGCTGCTATATCCCCAATAACGGTTATTTGAAAAAATGGGCTGACCAGGGTGTTTTACTGCTAAATGCAGTGCTGACTGTAAGAGCCGGTGAAGCCAACTCTCACAAGGATATGGGTTGGGAGAATTTTACGGACAAAGTAATCAGTCTTCTTAGTGAAAGAGAGGACCCTATTGTGTTTATTCTTTGGGGCAACAATGCACAGTCAAAAATATATAATATTAATAACTCATATCATTACATAATAAAAGGTCCCCATCCAAGTCCTTTATCGGCATTCAGAGGCTTTTTCGGCAGCAAGCCCTTTTCAAAAACAAATGATTTTCTAAAATCTATAGGAAAAGAATCTATCGATTGGCAAATAGAAAACATTTAAAATCTTACCCAAGGTGCTTCAGCGAAGCAAAAAAATACTAAATGCCTTATGCAGATAAAGATATTTCTTTGCTTACTTAAGTGAGTAATATCCTTTTGTATCGTTATAATATAATAATACAGGTGATAGACATATGAGAACAATAGTTAAACCTTACTATCAATTGTTTTATTTTATAGGTTCCTTGTTTTTTATGGAAAGCATGCTAAGAATCTCTATAGCAGATGATTTCTTTGGCATTGGTCTGCTGTTTTCGTTTATTTATTCTATATTTTACGGTGTAGTCATTTATGTAATATGTGTTTTTTTTGACAAGAAAACTAACTATATTCTTTCTTACACTTTCCTTTTCTTGTTTTCTTTTATTTTTGGTTCGCAACTTATCTATTTTAAAGTCTTTAAAACTTTTTACACTATTTATTCAGCTTCAAACGCCTCACAGATAGCAGAATTTTGGAAATCCATTTCCATAGTAGTTGCAAAAAACTTAACTAATCTTTTACTTATATTTTCACCCCTATTCCTTTTGAGCATAAATAAAAATAAAATAATATCCTATAAAGCAGGTAAAGAAATGAGAATTCATTTTGCGGGATTCTTGTCTTTGACCTATTTGGTCACCATGCTGTTTGTATTCGCAGAGGGAAAAGAACAATATTCCGCCTATGATCTTTATTTCAAGAAAAGTTATCCCATTCTTTCAGTAAAAAAACTAGGTCTGGTTACCACAATGAGACTGGACCTAAAAAGAATGCTTGTTGGATGGTCTCCTCATGTGGAAAGCTTGCCGGAAACAATCGTTAAAAAGCCGGTCAAGCAACAACCCAATCTTGAAAAAAAAATAGAGTATAATACGATGAACATAGATTTCTCAAATATGATACTTAACGAAAAAGATGAAACCGTAAAAAACATGCATATGTATTTTGAAAATGTTGAGCCCACAGAAAAGAATGAGTATACGGGAAAATATAAAGGTTACAATCTGATATTTATAACTGCTGAAGCTTTCTCTCCCTATGCTGTTGATGAAAACCTCACCCCAACATTGCATAAAATGGTATACGGCGGTTACTACTTTGCCGATTTTTATACCCCGG
>CAYXAT010000020.1:2905-11198 GCA_964462065.1 uncultured Clostridiaceae bacterium
ACATTGCATAAAATGGTATACGGCGGTTACTACTTTGCCGATTTTTATACCCCGGTTTGGGGTGTAAGCACATCCGACGGTGAATATGTAGCTTGCACCGGTCTCATACCGAAAAGCGGCGTCTGGAGTTTTTACAAATCAGGCAGCAACTCTATGCCTCTTGTTATGGGAAATCAATTGAAAAAGCTTGGATACAAAACCATGGCATATCACAATCATACCTATAATTATTATAAAAGGGATATATCCCATCCAAATATGGGATACGTTTATAAAGGTGTGGGTAACGGACTTAATATGGAAAAAAGATGGCCGGAGTCCGATTTGGAAATGATGCAAGTTACAATACCTGAATATATTGATTATGTTCCTTTTCACACTTATTATATGACTGTAAGCGGGCATCTTAGATACAATTTTTTAGGCAATGCTATGTCCTCGAAAAATAGAGGATATGTTAAAGATCTGCCATATTCGGAATCCTGCAGAGCATATATAGCCTGCCAGATAGAATTAGATCGCGCTTTGGAGTATTTAATGAACGAACTCGAGAAAAAAGGATTAGATAATAAAACGCTTATCGCACTATCCGCAGACCATTATCCTTATGGACTGGAAAACTGCGAAATAGATGAAATAGCAGGGCATACTCTTGAAAGAAACTTTGAGCTTCATAAAAATCATTTTATCTTATATACAAAAGGGATGGCTCCTAAGGTAATAAATAAACCCTGTTCAAGCTTAGATATTATTCCCACTATTTCAAATCTATTAGGTTTAAAATATGATTCCCGACTGCTTATGGGTAAGGATGCCCTGTCTGATGCGGAGCCTCTGGTCATATTCGGCAACAGAAGCTTCATCACGGACAAAGGTCGCTATAATTCAGAAAATAAAACATTTACCCCCGTTAAAGGAGTAAATGTTGAAGAAGACTATGTAAAAGACACTATAAAAATTGTAGACAGTAAATTTTATTACTCGGCTAAAATTTTGGACACAAACTATTATAATATAGTTTTAGGCAAATGAAATAGCCGTCTACCGTCTGCCGTGCACTTATTTGCCTTGGAGGACTGCTTCAGTTTCAAAGGGTTCCCCATTTCTTGTATATTTTATTTTTACTGTTTCCCCCGGTTTTTTATAGTATAAAACTGATCTTAGTTTAAGCATGGTATTAACTTCGGTATCATCAATATGTGTTATTATGTCACCTTCTTTAAGTCCTGCCTTTTCTGCGGATGATCCTTTTATAACTTCATGTAAATATAAACCGGATTTTATCACTATATCCGTTTCATAATAACCTACGATTTCTCTATCCAATGTATATATACCCAGATAGGGGGGGTTGAATACTCCATCCTCAACAAAGTGCATAATCACCGGTTTTATTACGTTTATCGGTATGGCAAAGCCCAGACCCTCTGCAGTAACCTTTACGGTGTTAATGCCGATTATCTCACCCTTGCTGTTGATAAGGGGTCCGCCGCTGTTACCCGGATTTATAGCCGCGTCTGTCTGTATCAGGTCCTCCATTATGGTTGATTGTTCTACCATTATACTTCTGTTGAGCCCGGAAATAATGCCTTGAGTAACCGTTCTTTCGAAACGTAAGCCTAAAGGGTTTCCAATGGCTATAGCCGTATCTCCCACTTCAATGTTTTCGGAATCTCCCAAATCAGCTGCTGTGAGATTAGCCGCATCAACTTTTAAGACTGCCAGATCCAAACCGGCATCCTGCCATAATACCGTGCCTTCCAACTCTCTACCGTCTATTAAATAAACTGTAAGTTTTTTTCTGTTGTTGCCTACCACATGAGAATTAGTCACAATATAGCCTCTGGGATCAACAATTACTCCGGAGCCGACACCTTCCTGATATCTGGAACCAAAAAATAAATCTCTTTGAACTGTAATTATACTTATACCGGCAACAGATGGCATAACTTTTTTTGCCACTGCTCCTGCTATAGACGTGTCTTCTCTTGGTTCTATAGTGATATGCTGACCGGGAGCATTATTTTCGACCTGGGGATAAGGTATTATTTTACCGTAAATATAAAGAGGAGCCACCGCAGCCATTATAAAACCGCCTATAATTGCACCGATAAGTCCCACTGCAAAGTAGGCTAATCCGTTACCCTTTCTTCTTTTTGGTTCGTTATATTGTTCCATAAGTCACCACCCCATTTTTATATATTAAACAAAACAAAAATATATATTCGTTTTAAATAGAACGCCCTCGCAAATATCAATCATTAAAGCCCCACATAAATACTCTGCTCGCAGTGCTTCGCGGTGCAAGATTCAAATCCACATCACGGCCTACCTTTATGCCTTTTATCTCCATTGCGCTTTTTACCGTCTCATAAGCCAACTGGGGAAAATTGTTCTCCTTGCTAAGATGGCCAAGCATAATTTTACCGGCCCCGGATTCAACCAGCGCACAAGCCGCTTGTCCCGCCGCTTCATTGGATAAATGCCCTATTTCACTTAGGATTCTTCTTTTTAAAAAGTATGGATATGAACCTGCCTTAAGCATCTCCTCGTCATGATTAGCTTCCAATAAAACAAAATCTGAACCTTTCAGGTTATCTCTAATTTCATCGCTGAAGTATCCCAAGTCAGTAGCCAACCCTATTTTCATATCTCCGGCTTGAAAACAAAAACCAACCGGTTCAACTGCATCGTGAGATATATTAAAGGAATTGATTAAAACATCATCAATTTCAAATTCTTCTCCGGTTTTAAAAACCTTTACGTTATCCGGATTTATTTTCCCCAAACAGGGCTCCATGGCTTCCCAAGTATTCACATTGGCATAGATTGGTATATTAAGCTTCCTTGAAACGACCCCCGCACATTTGATGTGATCCGAATGTTCATGAGTTATAAGCAAAGCTTTAATTGTACTTGTGCAAATACCCACACTTCTAAGATTATTAAAAATCGATTTATAAGATATTCCTGCGTCAATTAAAAAACCGGTACCGTTGCTGCTTAAATATGTGCAGTTTCCGCTGCTGCCGCTGGCTAAAGAACATAATTTGACTGTCATTTTTTCCTCCACATTCACTGTATTCGATACTTTTGTTCTAATTCTTTGTCTACGTGCAAGCAACTTTTTTATGGTACCCGCCTTAGTTTTGCCCCGACCTTTACCAGTTTTTCCTCTAATTTTTCGTAGCCTCTGTCTATATGGGTTAGATTATTGATTGTCGTTTCGCCTTCTGCGGTAAGTCCCGCTATCACCATAGCGGCTCCTGCCCTGAGGTCTGTAGCACATACCGGTGCCCCTGACAGCTTTTCTATACCTTCTATTACGGCTATTCTCCCGTCAACGTTAATCTTTGCTCCCATTCTTTTTAACTCATCCACATGTTTAAACCTGCCGTCATATATACTTTCCGTTATTATGGCCGTCCCATCGGCTATTGACAGCAATACGCTCATAGGCTGTTGTAAATCTGTGGGGAAGCCGGGGTAAGGCATGGTCTTTATATTGGCAGCTATCGGTCTACCGTTAGTCACCACCCTCAGGGAATCGCCGTTTTCTATTATCTTTATACCCATTTCTCTCATCTTGGCACTTATGGAATCCAAATGAGTAGGAATAATATTCCTGACCAAAACATTGCCTTTGGATGCAGCTGCCGCAATCATGAAAGTACCCGCTTCCATTTGATCGGGTATTATACAATGTTCACACTTGCCCAACCTTTCAACGCCTTTTATTTTTATCTCGTCTGTACCGGCGCCTTTTATATTGGCACCCATCGCATTTAAAAAGTTAGCGGTATCAACAATATAGGGTTCCTTTGCGGCATTTTCTATAACTGTGGTCCCCTTTGCCAAACATGCAGCCAGCATAATATTTATAGTGGCTCCCACACTTACAATATCCAGGAATATAGGAGCACCCACCAACTCATCGGCCTCGGCCCAAATAATTCCGTGCTTGATAGTAATCTTTGCACCTAAAGCCTCAAAACCCTTAATATGCTGATCAATAGGTCTTACGCCTATGTCACATCCGCCGGGAAAAGGTACTCTCGCTTTTTTGAAACGACCAAGTAACGCTCCTATAAAATAATATGATGCCCTAAGTTTTTTTGACAGTTCGAAATCCACTTCATATGTATTGACCTTTGAATTATCGATTATCAGCCTGCATCCGTCTTCTCTAACGTCTGCTCCCAGTTGGAGCAATATATTATTAATATAATATACATCTTTAATATCAGGGAGATTCTTTATTATACATTTTTCCTTTGTCAGCAAGGATGCCGGTAGGATTGCTACTGCGGAATTCTTTGCCCCGCTGATACTCACTTCCCCCTCTAATGAATGCCCACCCTCTATTATCAGCTTATCCAATTGTTTCCTTCTCCTTATCCATGGTTTTTGTCGGTTTTTCTCTCAGTTTCTTAGATTATAGCCTTTTTCAGATAGCTATACAATAAAAAAGTTGCTATACAGCATTTTTTCGGTTTTCCCCAGCCGGGCGGCTGATGAATCCCCTTTTACATTTTCTAATAAATAAAATATTACACCATACTTCAATTTTCTTCAACTGTGCCATTATAGGCATTAATGTAAATATTCCCCACTTCGGTTTTAAACCTCCAAACCGGGACGGCATTTCCTTCGACTACTGAATCTACGGCAAAAGTCTTCTCCATATTATTGTTAAAATAATACCCCAGACTGATCTCTTCCACAGAAACATTGTCTTCCCCGGTGCTATTTAATTCTGTCAGTTTCATTAGAGCCTTTACAGGAGATATCACTTTATTTTTAGTTTTGCCGTTTTGTATGGATTCAAACCAAAGTATTTTTGCATATGCTATACCCTCGTTGACAGCTTTAACCTCCGCATATGTATTATCGATAAATTGTCCTTTATAGCTTTGACTAACCCTATAACTGACATATCCGTCTCCTTTGGTCTTTTTAACCATCATCCCGTCATCAAAATCAATATTAAATTTTTTTAGAAAGCTGACTGCGCTTTTCAATGCACTTTCCTCTTCCACAATTTCTTTATTCTTATTAAGCCTTTTATTCAAATAAAATATTTCACCGTTATTGTTTAATTCCAATATCACTTCTTCGCTTTCCATAATAAGTTTTTGCGCTGTTTCTTTTATATCAACACTTTCATCAGAATCAAAAAATAAAGTTTTTGCTTCAGCCCGCTCTAACATTATATATTTAACATAAAGCAGAGAAGCAGTGGTACTTTTAACAGGTATGGGCACCTTTACCGAAATACCTTGATTCTCCATATACTCCAATACTTTTGTCGCGTCTTCTTCTGCTGTCTTACCGCTTATATCTCCCGTATAAGTAACGTAAAATAAAAAAATATCAGCAATAAGAAAAACTATGATCAGTATGGTTTTGGCTTTTGACCAGTTCATGCCCTCTCCTCCCCGGTACATCTAATACGGTTCCGACAGTATTACCCCCGATTCCGCATTCATAATAAACCTTCCTTCTAATCCTTCTCCGGTAACTACATTCATTACCCAAACAGGCAGCATATACATATTATCTCCCTGCCCGTATTCCAAATAGGCTAAATCGATATTTTTAATCAAAACCTCATCGGTATCAATGTTTTTTTCGTACAAACGTTTGTATAATATATCAATAACTTCCATCGGGTTTTCTATACTCTTCATTTCATCTGATTCATCTATTTTACGCACAAGTCTTTTAAAGCTTTTTACTTTTCCCTCGGATATTTCAATTTCCATAAGACTATTCAGCACCGGATTATCGCTGATTATGGGAATACCATCGTATCTGTAATCATATTTTATTATACAATGCTCATCTTTAACACATTCTATGGATGATATATATGCATCATTGGGGAAACCTATATGTTTGTTTATAAAATCCGTTGCTATATTTACCATATCATGATTAGACAGTACAAACCTTTGCGGTTTCAGACTGCCGGAATAATTGATATACTCGATGAATCCTGCTTTTTGTATCTTCATACCTTTTTCTGCACCATCGGTATATATAACTGTCCCGTCAGGCTCAACAATGCTTCTTAAAGATTCGGTTTCTATGCCGAAAAATTCAGCCGCAATATTTTTGGACTTCTCCGATACTATCTCGCTCTTTACAATCAGCCTAGGTAATTTAAAAGCGGAACTGTATACAGGAATAAATACATCCTCTCCATATTTGACTGAATCTACTTCATTTAAAAATAGATAAGAATAGGTTTGAGATTTGTTGATTAAATCCAAAAGAAACCGCATATTGCTTTTTCTTTCAAAAAAGCTGAACTTATAAATACTATCCATTCCTTTGTCCGTAATATAAAACAAATTATTATCAAAGGAAATAATTATAGAATCTATATTCTCAATGACCTTTTGCTCTGTTTTATCTAATCCTAAGAGACCTGCTAAAAGCTTAGATTCATAAGAAATGGGAAATATTATCTCCACGTTGCTTCCGGATCTGAGTTTGTTTAAAAAATCAAAAGATAAGGTTTCCAGATACACTGTATCTTTTAAACTGAGCATATTTTTAAGCAGTGCCAGCGCCTCATCTGTTATTCTGCCATATATAGTGCTTTTATCCCTATCATTAAATATTAAAGTATGTTTCCCGTTATTGTTTATTATCATCTTTTCCGGTTTTATAAGAGAAGAATTATCAAATTCATAGTCCACACTTTGTACATTTATGTCATTTTTATTCATAAACATAATAAAAATACCCTCAATGGATATATCCAACCATATTCGGGTAGTTAATACTATACTTATTAACACTAAAAAGGTAAGAAGCACTGTTTTGAATTTTTCTAATTTCAAGACTACCATTCCTTGATTAGTAAATCGTTAGATATTCAGCTTAAAATCTCTGAATATTTTTTGTAAGAATTCATTATTTATTTCTTCTTTATCATTATACTCTATTTCAATCTCTTTATATATAGTTTCATCATTAATTTCGGCTGTAATTTCAATTTTGTATTTCCCTTTATTTATTTTTATGGGAACAGTAAATGTCTCCGAAGCTCCTACAGTACGGTCTATATCCTCTATAAGAATCCATTTGCCTTTACTGTCCGTATCGTTATTTTTATCTTTAAAAATAATACTCGGTCTCTTGGCAGGCTTCCACCAGTATTTATTAACCGTTACCTCTGTATTTTCCAATGCGTTTCCGGTAATTATTAAATCCTTGCTGTAGAAAATTCTTGATTCAAGAATATCCTCTGTATCATCCTTAAAATTAAAAACAATCATATTGCAGTCATCAGCAGATACGACAGCAGAAATCAGAGGAAGTACTATCATTGACAGAACTAAAATGATAACTAATACTTTTACAAGTTTTTTATTCAGCATCGGATACCACCTCCCGGATAATAAACACTCATTTATTTTATTATACCTTAACTATATTACAATATTGTTACAATACTGTTAAAATAGATTTACATCTCCTTTTTGCGGCAATCTTATTGTCACTACCGTGCCTTTGCCGTAATCGGATTCTAAGGTAATAGTTCCTTTATGGGCTTCCACTATCTGTTTAGCAATAGATAGCCCCAAACCTGTACCGCCCATCACCCTGGACCTGGCTTTATCCACTCTGTAGAATCTTTCAAATAATCTGCCTGCATCTTCCTTCGGTATACCCATGCCGTCATCAACTACCTTAATACTAATATATTCCTCATCCTTTGTAAGCTTTACTGTTATTCTCCCCTTATCAGGAGTATATTTTATCGAGTTGCTGATTATGTTAATAATAACTTGCTCTATCCTATCCTTGTCCCCTATAATGAAGGGAATCTCATCCGCAATTTCCGGCGTTATTATTTGCTCTTTTTGTTTTGCCGATATCTCCATCTTATAAATGCAGTCTATAACCACCTTTTCTATATCCATTTCCTTCATATTGAATTCTTCTTTGTCATAATCGAGCTTGGATAGCATAAGCAAGTCTCTTACCAATCTTGTCATCCTATCGGATTCACTTTCTATTACCCTTACAAAATTAACCGCCATTTCTTTATCATCTATAGCCCCATTTTGCAAAGTTTCCGCATAGCTTTTTATTGTTGTCAGGGGTGTACGTAATTCATGAGATACATTGGCTACAAATTCTTTTCTCATTCTGTCCAGCTTTTCCTGTTCAGTTACATCCTGTAGAACGATTATAGCACCTGCTATCTCAAATCTTTCGTTTTTAAATGGTACTATACTGACCTTTATAATAGAGTCTTTTATGCTTATAATATTAT
>CAYXAT010000020.1:11298-17208 GCA_964462065.1 uncultured Clostridiaceae bacterium
GCACTGGTCAATATGTTTTTGATATTTACTATGGAATTGTTTATTTGGGTCAAATCTATATTAAGATATATAGCTCCAAGCAGCTCGTCATTTCCTGATAATATAGGCAATGCAATACTCTTATAATTTTTCTTCAAATCTATAGCACTGTTGTAGTCTATTACCGGTTCACCTTTCAGCGCCCTATCGATTATATAGCCGTCTTCGATAGGGTCTCTCATCTCCCCGCCTTTATGAGCGAGATACCTTCCGTTTTTGTTAAAAATATAGACCGAGTGAATTTGTTCCCCCTGCCCTACGAACCAGTAATCAATGATATCCTGGACATTATAGACACCGGTCATTTTATCTTTCAGCAAAAAAGCCAAATAATTGCCCTTGGGCACCACACTGCTGACCAAGTTGCTTATTTGGTCTTTTTCAACGGCTTGTACAATATATAGCCCTATTATTGACATAGCAAGCCAAACCAAGAGAACATATATTATTACCAGTTTCCATTGGATGCTTTTTAACATCAACTATAACCTCCTGAAATAATAACCTACGCCTCTCTTTGTCTGAACATATTTTGCATTACTCGGATCATCTTCTACCTTTTCCCTCAGCCTTCTTACAGTGACATCCACGGTCCTAACGTCACCGTAATACTCATATCCCCATACTTCTTCCAAAAGGGTTTCTCGGGAAAAAACCTGCTCCGCATGCAAAGCCAGATACTTTAATAATTCAAACTCTCTTAAAGTTAACTCAATAGTCTTATCCTGTTTTCTTATCTCATATCTGTTTAAATCAATTATAAGATTACCGGATTTTATCAGCTGTCCGGTACCGTTCATGCCATTGTTTTGGAAACTAACTCTTCTTATATTTGCCTTAACCCTTGCCAAAAGCTCTCTGACGCTGAATGGTTTGGTCATATAGTCATCGGCACCCAGTTCAAGACCGAGAACCTTATCTACCTCTTCTTCTTTTGCAGTCAACATTATGATTGGGGTGCTTATATTTTCCCTTAATTTTTTACACACAGTAAAGCCGTCCATAATAGGCAACATTATATCTAAGATAATAAGTTCCGGCTTATGTTCATATGTAGCATCAATTGCTTGTTTGCCGTCCTCCGCAATAAAAACCTTATAGCCTTCCTTTTCCAGGTTATATTTAATAATGTCTGCTATAGGTCTTTCATCGTCAACCACTAAAATTCTGTTGCTCATATTTTTCCCCTCTTTACTATTTAAATTTTACTTATATGCTTATTCGACTTATTTAAATATATATATTCTACAATTTTATTTTTAAACCTTCAAATATTTATCTCGACACCGTAAAATAGATTTAAAACCCAAGTTTTAAATCTATTTTCTCCATTGCGTCATCCATACCGGTGCCATTACCAAGTTCCTTGATAAGCTCTATAACCTTTTCCTTGCCTTCTTTTTCATAAATGTCTTTCACGGTTTCAAAAGATTGTTTATAGGCTTGTACCGGATCTAAGGACAAAAATTTATTGCTCAGCTCCTCCCTGGTATATTCTTTTTCAAAAACTAATCCGTCGCCCCAGGCAGCATCATAATTCAAATATTCCTGATAAAGCGCCAAGCCTTCCGTAAACCAAATCTCAATATTTCCGTTACTGATATCATCGGCTACTTTATGTGTATACTCATGAAGTATGGGACCGTTTCTCTCATACTCATTCAATTCCATATTAAAAACTTCCGGCACCACCAAATGTATTACTCCTAAATGATAAAGCCCCATAACTGCTTGTCCGTCCAAGGATTTGTTTTGACTCCAAAATTCGTCCATGGTACCATAGATTCTTACGGGCGTTTTTTTATCCGGGTAATAATCAAATTCATTACCTATCAGATAATAAGATTTTTCAAGCAATGCACCAAATTCTTCTATCTCATCAATATCAACATTTTTGCCGTTTATGATAAAATGCCCGGTTTCATAAGTGTTTGAACCATTTTCGGGCTTCGTATTATTATAATAAGCAATAACCTTTAAAGCCTTATATCCTTTTTGTCTGGCAACATTATAAAGTGTGCCCGGGTTTATTAAAAATAGCGCTACTGTAAACATAAGCACTATCACAAAAAATCTTTTTTTCATATCTCTATTCACCTTTTCCATTTCTATGTTATCAAGACAAATGCAATTACTTGTCCATTGTGAATACAGATACATTATATATGAACTTTATGTTAACTTCATTGGTATTTTTTAGTTACAGCCGCTGCAACCACTGCATGAACCTCCGCAGCTGCTCTTACCGCTGCCGACGCATTTGCCTTCGAATACTTGGCTGACACTTTTACTGCCGCATTTGGGGCATTGTACTTTATCCCTATTTGAACTGCTTACGATTTCGAAAAACTTCTCTCCGCAATCATTGCATTTAAAATCTATAACCGCCATCTTTGCGCCTCCTATATTATATTGCCGATTTCTTTTTTAGTCGCCAAATATATTATACTCCATTGTTTTATATATGCAAAAAATTTCTTTAACAAGGTAATTAAGCAATATACCTGATAAAAATATTAACAAAGTAAAGATGAAATGATTTTTGTTTGATATTTCTCATAAAAATAGAAGAACCGCAGTTCTTCTATAAATAATTTGAAGGATTTACCGGTGATCCGTTTTTCCTTATTTCAAAGTGCAAATGGGGTCCCGTACTTCTGCCCGTGCTGCCCACCGCACCTATAATTTGTCCTTTATAAACCTTGTCTCCCACTTTTACATTATATTTACTCAGGTGTCCGTACCAAGTCTGAAAACCCGCACCGTGGTCAATTTTTATAAGCTTACCGTATGTCCCGTTGGTTCCCACAAAGATTACATCCCCACCGTCAGCGGCTTTAACGGGAGTGCCTAAAGGCGCTGCTATGTCCAACCCATCGTGATGTCTCCTGCTTCTCATACCGAATCGTGAAGATATGCTCCCTCGCGTCGGTGTGGCGAACACCCCGGTACCCTTCTTAGGCGGTGGATCCTTGGTGCCTTTTACTAAAATTTGCTCTTTTGGCTTTTTTATAACCTTTTCTTTAACTATCTCTCTATCAGTCTCGACACCGTTTACTTTTGTTATAATAGCCTCAACTTCTTTTTCTCCGTAAACGCCTTTGACCCTTATAGATGTTTGGTCTTTATATAAACTGTCACTGAACTCCAGCTTTTGCTCAAATTGAATCTTATCTATATACTTAGCCTCTTCTACAGTTTTTACGCCAATCAATGGCTTTGGTACTATAAGGCTGAGTTCCTGCCCGATTTGAATCCTCTCCGGATTTGCATCAGGATTGGCCTTTTCCAATTCATCAACAGTAATATCATACTTTCTTGATATGCTCCAAAAAGATTCTCCGGAGATAACTTTATGTATTTTGACTTCATCCGTACCGTCTATGATAAGCTTTGATGCCTCTTCAACGCTTGTCAAGGCTGTAAGCTCGCCAAAATCCTCTTTTATTTCCACATTCTTATCAAACGAAACTTCTTTTAGTTCCTCTCTTTTCACATTTTTTAGGTAGTTCTCTTTAACGGCTTCCAATACATCTTCTGCTTCTTGTTTTGTTTTAAAACAAGCTATAGCATCGTTATCAGCATAGATAACATATGACTTTACTGTATAATTAATATATTTTTTAAGCTTTTCCTCAAGGGCTTTTCCTTCTATAAGCTCCTTTTTTGAAGCCCTGACTTTTATATACGAAGGTTCAAATTTAAATGCAACCGCGGTGCCGCATTGATTCTCAAATTGTCTTTTCAGCCCACCTATTGCCTCTATAGCGATACCTTTGTTTTTTATCCTTGCTATTTCTATATCATTAATTGACAATGAATAGGCATTTTTAGCAAAAAGCGAATAAAGAATAATAATAAGCAAAACACCTGCTGATATGCTAACTATAAATCTTTTATTATTTGTTATTTTAAAATTTGAGGGTTTTTTTATGTAAAGCTTCTTTTCTTCGATGCTATGTTTACTTATGCTGTCCTTAAAATTCTTTAAGCCATTCAGGGTTTTGGAACCAAAGCTTTTTGCAAAATGCTTGAACTTACTCAAGCTGTCTCCACCGTCGCTTCCTTCCATTTATACATCTCCCTTCCAAAAGCTTATTCTATTTTATAATACTTTTACCTTTAATTCAATAAATATTTTTAACTACGTCTTTAAGTTTGAATGATATGCAATTTCGACATTTATTATACATAAATTCACGATTTCAAGTTTTTTAGTAAGCTAATATTTTTTTTAATGATATAATGGAAAAAAGAAAAGATATTTTTTAAGTTATTAATCACCATTTATTAGGATGTGTTTAAATGAATTACTTTCGCCTTAAGCATTACAATGAAGACTTGGGAAACACTTCGGTGGAAAACGTTTTTATAAATCATTATATGCCCGGAGCCCCGGGAGATTATGTAAAGATTTATTTATTGGGCCTTAAGTCTTCATGCAGTCAAGTGAATAATTGCCTCTCCGACGAAACCATTGCCAAGACCATGGGGACAAGCATAGAAGAGGTGGAAAAGGCTTGGTTATACTGGGCTGAGCAGGGCATTATCAGAATTATTCCCTCATTTGAAGAAAACATCAGTGCCATAGAGTATTTAAGTATCAGAGAACTCATGTTGAATATTAAAGGCGAGGACAAAAAGCCCGGCAGGCACAGTGTTGACAGAATTATTCTTGCAAGACAAAACAGTGAAATAAGAGAAATGTTTGACTATATACATAAAACTTACGGAAGAGAATTGTCTCAAAACGAAATCTATACCTTTCTGGACTGGCTTGAGGATTATAAATTCCCGGTGAAAGTCGTTATTATGATTATAGATTATTCCTATTCACGTAATATAAAGGATTTACCCTATCTAAAACAGGTGGCCCGCAATTGGTATGATGCCGGTGTTGATTCTGAGGAAAAGGCCTTGGAATATTCCAACCGCCATAAAGAAAAATGGCAGAAATACAACAAAGTTCTTAACTTTTTAAGGATTAAGAGACAACCGACCGTGGCGGAAGAAAAAACGCTGAACAAATGGTTTTATGAATATTCCTTCAGTGATGATATTATTTTAAAAGCCTGTGAGCTTACTGTAAATACTATAAAACCTTCCATATCTTATATGGATAAAATACTTACTGATTGGTATGGAAAAGGACTTAAAACTTTGAGAGAAGTAGAAAATTATCAATCAAAAACAGACAAACGAACTAAAAGAAGCAGCGAAAAACCCCAAAAAACTTTTGATAACTTTTCCGGAAGAACATACGACGCCGAAGAATTAAAACAAAAGCTTTTGAGGAAGAGCAGAGGTGAGTCCCATGACTAATATAAATGTATTATTAAACGAATATGAGAAAATAACTGAACGCAACAGAATAGATTTGGAAAAACGCAAAGCAAAAATATATTATGAATACCCCAGACTTAAAGCCATAGAGGAAGAAATGGTTAAGCTGGGTTTGGATATGGCTAAATCCTTCCTAACAGAAGAAGGAGATAAAGAAAGTCAGCTTGCCTATTTAAAGAAAAGGCAGAGGGATTTGATTGAAGAAAAGGCTGAGATACTAGCCTCCGCAAAATATCCTCATGATTATTTGGAACTCAAATATGATTGTGAAAAATGTAAGGATACCGGTTATATCGGTTTGAAAAAATGTTCCTGTATGATACAAAAACAAATACAATACAACTATCTCCAATCCAACTTAGGAGAATCAAAGGAAGACTTTGACCATTTTAATATAGAATACTACTCCGATGAACCCGGGAAAAATAATCTATCTCCCCACAAAAATATGCAGCAAATTTTTCTTGAAAGCATAAAGTTTGTTCAAAACTTTGACAATCATAACAAGAATATGCTTTTTATGGGAAG
>CAYXAT010000020.1:17308-22939 GCA_964462065.1 uncultured Clostridiaceae bacterium
TGGTTATTTACAATATTTTAAACAAAAGATTGATGAATGGCAAGAAAATGATTATTGCCACCAATTTAGACGTGAACGAAATTTTAAGAGATTATTCTGAAAGGATAACGTCCCGTTTGTTCGGTAAATTCAGTATGTTTGAATTTTTCGGTGATGATATAAGGCTTTTGATGAAATGAAGGACCTAAAAAGACATTTCTTTTAAATATTTTTCTTTAAATACGGGGCTGTCAGAAAGCTCCGTATATTGACATTGTTTCACAATCTCATTACATTCTTTTATTCTGCCCTTATCCAATACAATTAGTGATGCTCCGCTAAGTGCCGCATTTCCCAAAACAGTAATCTTTTCATCGATGCCGCAGGGTATAAGACCGATACTGACCGCCGATTTAGTATCAAGATAAGTTCCGAACCCGCCGCAAACATAAAACCTGTCTATGTCATAAGTATTCAAACCCGCTTCCGTTAGCAATGTTCCTATACCCCCGGCAACAGCACCTTTTGCTAATTGGATTTGCCTTATATCTTTTTGAGTAATATAAATATCACTGTTATCAAATACGAATGCCGCTTGCTCCTTCACTATTCGTATATTGTCTTTAAAACCATGACCTTCTTTCAGAATTTTTCCCGTAACGTCCATTATACCCAATGACAGAAACACGGATACAGCATCGATAATACCCGATCCGCATATGCCGATGGGCGGCATATTATCAATAGTCTTATATTCTATGCGCTGTGCTCCTTTATCATAATAAACATTGCTTATTGCACCCTCCGTTGCCGAAGTGCCCCATTCCAAACCTACACCTTCAAAAGCCGGCCCCGCAGCAGTTGAACAACATTTTATGACTCCATTATCATAAAGTGTGATTTCCCCGTTTGTACCCATATCCACTAATAGCGATGTTTTTTCTTCTTTTATCATAGAACTTGAAAGTATGGCGCAAACTAAATCCGCACCGGCATAAGCGGATATACAGGGTGGAATGTATATTTCCCCGCCTGATGCTATGTTGAGCCCTATATCGTTACCCATAAAGTTTCCGAATAAAGTATCAACGGTGAAGGGATAAAAAGCGATATTCCTTGGATTCAGATTGCTAAAAAAGTATAACATTGTTATATTTCCCGTCACAACAGCATATTTAATATTCTTATTGCCTACACCGGTTTTATTGCACAGTTCATTTATCATCTTATTGATTTGAGTAATCGCCGTATCGTGAATTTCACTATGAGATTTGCTTATAGAATAATCGATGCGAGAAATAACATCTGCACCGAATTTTATCTGATTATTTACAGAACCGATGGTATCTATAATATCAAAACTGTCGCCTTTTAATAAGTTAATAGCTATAGTAGTCGTCCCTATATCAATGGCAACGGCATATTCATCTTTATTTATCAAAGGATTTAGAGAAAAACCTATAGAATTACCACTAGTTAAAACACTGCTTTTTTTATGTTCTGTTTCCATGATTATATCAGAATAAACCCTCGTAAAGCAGGCAAGTCTGTAACCGTTCTCAATTTCATAATCCGTCAAAAACTTTCTTTCATCTTCACAAATTTCAGAAAGCTTTCCTTCTATTATCCTCACTTTACACTTACCACAAGTCCCCTTGAAACATGGCAACTCGAAGTTTATATCTTCGTTTTGCATAACTTCCGATAACAAGGCACCACGGTTTAAGATTTTTATATGGCGTATCATGTTTCTACCTCTTTCTTAAACTTATATCTAAATACTCCTCCTGGTAGGGCAATCTTGTCTCATACACACTTCACAACTATTAAAAGTATCTCGGGATTCGAATAATATGCCTGCTACAGACTTGACCGGTTCGAACATTCCGCTTTCCAAAATCCTTACTCCGATTTTTTTATAATCTTCGCCGAATAATTCAAATATTTTTATACCTTCGATAACGTCCCAATCCGGCAAAGAGCCGGGCGCAAGAGAAATATATTTGTTTATATTATAGTTATCTTTAATAGTTTTTTCCATGTTTTTTAAAGCTGATAAACAACCCATATACGCAACAATATCCAATACATATTTATCAAAACAGTCGGATACTTTGTCAATATATGCAGCAATCTCATTACCTCCGGTGGCAATGAATACAAAAGCTGTTTCATTTCCTCTAATTTTATCTGCAAGCATTTTACTGCAAAACTTGATACCGTTGATTATAATTAAATCTTTACCTAAATCATCAATATTTACTTTTTTATAAATGGATTTTGGCTTTATGATGCTTTCGGCGTTGCATGCAATTTTATATGCTTCTTTATATAATAATGTATCTTTTTCGGTCTTCAATAAATCAGCCAGCATATCCCAATTCAATACAAAAATCTCTATCATCCCCCAAATAATCCTCAAATAATCTCAGGCTTGTTTTAATATTATATCACGAAACGGTAATACTCTCCTTAAGGTTAAAACTATTTCCGTATCTACGGTAAAATATTGCTTTGTCGGGTAATATCGAATAATTATTTCCCGGGAAATAATTTATTAGGAAAAATTGCTTATAAAGACTTTTAAATTTTTAAAGCATATTTATTTAATTTATGTTAGAATGATTTTATTGTATATACATTATTAAAGGCAAGGTATTAATTTGAAAGGTGTGTTGTTTTACAATGGAATTTCTGAAGGACAAAAACTCTAAAACTGTTATAATAGCAGTCGTATTGGTATTAATAGTTTTGGCAGGCGCTATTTATTTTAATAATAGAACAAAAGAAAACGATGTAGTTGCAAGTATCGATAATGAAATTATAACGAAAGATGATTTATATGAGGCGATGGTTGCAGAGAACGGAAAGCCTGTTTTGGATATGCTGATTGCAAATAAGATTATTGATTTGGAGCTAAAAAAAGAAAATATTACAATTTCAAATGAAGATATAGATAAAGAAATGGATTTAATTGCGGAACACTACGGAGGATTGGACAATTTTGAACAAATGTTGACTATTTACGGTCAGTCCATTGACAGTGTAAAACAAAATATTGAAAAAAATCTTCAAGTAAAGAAACTTTTGGAGCCGCAGATTATAATCACTGATGAGGAAATTAAAGATTATTTCGAAGAAAATAAGGAATCTTTTAACACAGAAGAACAAATCAAGGCTTCACATATTCTAGTTGACAATGAAGAAAAGGCTATGGAAGTGAAAAACAAATTAAATGCCGGAGAAGATTTTGCTGAATTGGCAAAAGAATATTCGACAGATAATAGCAATAAAGATAACGGTGGAAGCTTAGGCTTTTTCGGCAGAGGCGAAATGGTTCCCGAGTTTGAGGATATAGCGTTTTCTTTAGAGGCGGGAAAAACAAGCGAACCCGTTAAGACTGATTTCGGATTTCATATTATAAAAGTTGAAGAAAAGAAAGAAGCAAAAGAAGCCGTTTTGGAAGAAAACACAGAACAGGTTAAGAATATGATTTTTGAGCAAAGACTGCCCGAAGCATATAACAGTTGGTACGAAAAGAAATCAACAGAATATAAAATAGAAAACAAGCTTTATTAATTAATTTTTACCTTTTTGGATTTAACCTTTATCACTGCTGCGTACAATCAAACATGCTTTTTAGTTATTTCAAGGGTAAACCGAATGAGTGTTTACCCTTGAAATTTAATTGACATTTATCGGGATAAGTCAATCATTACAATTGTTCTGCTACCATTCAACTATCGCTAAACCATTGCTAAACTGCCGTTCGACTACTGTTCGCAGAACGGGGGTTGCCCCTACCGTATAACTATTGTTAGCGAAGAGAAAGAAGGGATGTTATGAATAAAAAAGTTATTATGCCCATCACAATTGTTCTTCTTATTATTCTTATTGCAATTGCAGTGGCTAAGCCAAGGATTGAAGCAAATTTTCAAGAATTGCAGAATATGACTTTTGCCGATACAAACCTTTCTCAAATAAAAGACGGTATATATGTCGGTGATTATAAAGCCTTTCCGATAGCTGTAGAAGTTGAAGTAGCGATTGATGATCATAGGATAACCGAAATTGAAATAAAAAAACATGATAACGGCAAGGGTACATCGGCCGAAGCAATTATTGACAAAGTCATAGAAAATCAAACTTTGAATGTAGATGCCGTTTCCGGTGCCACATACAGTAGCAAAGTGATTTTGAAAGCTATAGAAAACGCTTTAGGCAAAACAGAAATATAAAACGACATAATTAAAAAAGAGACCTGAGGTCTCCTTTTTTAATCCAATAATCTCTTTTCTCCTTGAATCTCCTGAATAGGTTTTATATTCTGTGTAACTTCCAATGTGCCTATATAGTTACCTTTTTTATCTCGAACAGCGAAATATCTTATATATACATATATATCCGCCGCTTTAATCCAGAAACTTTCGCTGTCTTTTGTGCCGTTTTTAAAATCATGGAGTATACTTTCCACTGTATGAACACTTGCCGGGGGGTGGCAGTTTTGGACTGTTCTGCCTATAACGGCTTTGGTCCTGGCAAATATCCTTTCAACCCCTTGAGAAAAATATTTTACCGTATCGTCCTTATCAATAAATGTAATATCTAAAGGAAGCGTATTTAGCATAAGTTCAAGTTCCTTTAAAGAAAAATATCCTGTTTCAAATCTTATATAACCCGGTTTATCCAAGACCTCATTCGTCTTGCCCTCTACTTTTTCTCTAATGGGTTTCCAAATACCTGAAGGTACAGCCAAACAATACCCTATCTCTTCGCTGTCTTCGGCTACGTTAATCCACTCATCTTCCGACAAGGTTTCTTTACACATGGGAAACAATATATTTTCTTCTTTGAAAATCATTTCTTTAACTCTTTCTGTAAGAGTCTTCAGCCTACTTAAAATTTCTTCTTTATTACCTCTATAGTTTTCCAATTCCAATTTAATTCCTTTTATATCTGCCCTTATCTCATCATCTACTCCCCACATAACCTTGGGCGGTGCGGTGATCCCGTATTTCTCCAGGTAAGGGAAAATGATATTCTCTTTTCTGCTGTAATGCTTATCAATATCCCATAAAAGGTTCAACACTTCTATCAATTTATAGACTTGTTCCTTATCATCATCAGCTTCAAAAAAAACCATAGCTTTTTTAAGTTCTCCGTCCAAAAGCTTCTCCAGCTCTCTGTTTTCAAGTAAAAATGTGTTTAGAGGATGTCCGGGGATTTGTTCTAAGTCCTTTATATCTTCTTTATGAATATCCTCTATTGAACCTCTGAATACAGCGCTATGAACATCGCAAAGTCTTTGCACTTCTTCTATTGGCATACCCTCGGCAATGATCGCTGCTTCCATTTCGGATATCTCCATTGCCGACACACCCTCAATCAGCTTCGCGAACTTTTCCTTAACCTCTTCTACGGTTTTGCCGTCATGAAGTTCAAGTATCAATTCTTTTAAAGCTTTTTTTCTGTATTCCCTATTGTTAATTATCTCGCTCATTAAAAATCCCTCCAATGTAATTTTTCATTGTGCCAAAAAGCACTGCATTGGTAAACTTTGTTAGACTTATTATAGCTTAACGCAAATGCAATTGCAGTATCTTATGTTACTATTTGAAAAATTCTTGGATTTATTACAAAATAAAAAAGAAG
>CAYXAT010000021.1:0-22651 GCA_964462065.1 uncultured Clostridiaceae bacterium
GCGCCATTCTTGAAAAATGTAAATAAAATTTAATATTCTTGTATATTATAATAAATAGGTATATAATAAATAATAGTGTTACGCCGGGTCTGTGGTTGAAAGTCGAAGCCAGTCGCAGGCGAAACGACCCACGTAAGCAAAATATGATTTTGTGAGCATGGTGCGGCTTAGGGGTAAGCCCGTCCGGAGCAATCCGAGAGGAGCGTTAGTGAGGAGTATAATGCTTGAGCAAAACTCCCTGACGGCGAGTGTGGGGGCAAAGACCAGGTCAGCCGGCGGATAACCAATATCAGGGTATAGGTGATTGGTTGAGAACGTTTTTTCCGGGTAAACGAAAAATCTTGTTCTATTGGCCGACCTAACCTAAGTAAAAAAGAAAGAGGGATTTTTCATGTATCAGGACAAAACGTTAGTGTGCAAGGATTGCGGGCAGGAATTCATTTTTACAGCCGGAGAACAAGAATTCTACGCAGAAAAAGGCTTCCAGAATGAACCTGCAAGATGCAAAGATTGCAGAATGGCCAGAAAAGCGAATGCAAACAGCGGAAGAAGAGAAAGAGTCATGTATGATGCAGTATGTGCAGAATGCGGCAAGGAAACTCAAATTCCATTTAACCCAACCAATGACAGACCTGTTTATTGCAGAGAATGCTTTGAATCAAGAAAAAATATGTAAATAGAATAGCCGCGAAAGCGGCTATTTTATTTATTATACTGGGACAATTTTACTTTTCCGCTTAAACTGTCATCCTGAGGGCTAAGCCCGAAGGATCTTTACCGGGTCGGCATGGAAACCGACCCCTACAATTTTGTTATACATAGATATACTAAGTAATGAATATATATACATAGATACCTCGGTAGAAAATTCGACATTTTTTTATTTCACAAGAAGTTAACAGGGACAAACCAAAAATAACATAGGAATATCAACTTATCAACAGACTTATACACATTATCCACAGAATTGTCGTTTTGAATCATATAAAATCTTGTTGCTTATCCACATCTTATAATTTTTCTATTAGCTTTTAAATTCATTGAATATCAATAATTGTCGAAGGTTTGCTGATTTTGATAATTATGCAACAAATAATCTGCTTCTTTTACAATATAACAGACAATAGTTCTTTATCCCCTATCTATTTCAAAAACGTAAAGGAACCGAGGTAAATTCTCGATTTTTAATTGCAGGATTATTTATCCTAATGTAGAATAAACTATATATACGGTAGCATAATAGTTGCGAAAGGAGATGTTGGTATGCGTATAAAAGTCAGCGGTAAAAATATTGTGGTTACAGAGGCTTTGAGAGAAAGGGTTGAGAAAAAGCTATCTAAGTTTGAAAAGTTTTTTAATCCGAGTACCGTGGCACATGCAACTTTAACTGTGGAGAAAAACAGACATATTTTTGAAGTTACTATTCCTTTTAATGGCGTGATCCTTAGGGGTGAAGAGGCTACCGATGACATGTACACATCTATTGACAATGTTGTAGAGAAGTTGGAAAGACAAATAGCAAGACACAGAACAAAGCTTGAAAAAAGAATTAAAGATGGGAGTGTCAGGTTTGACAGTTTTAATTTTGAAATTACTGAAGAGGAAAGTCCCGAACCTAAGATTGTCAGAACCAAAAGATTTGCCATGAAACCCATGCCTGTTGAAGAAGCAGTCTTGCAAATGGAGCTTTTAGGTCATGCGTTTTTTATGTTTTATAGTGCGGAGACGGAAGAGGTCAATGTGGTATACAAGAGAAAAGATGGAAATTACGGTTTGATAGAACCGACGTTTTAATAACAGTATCAGCCGGGCTGCAAAGCCCGGCTGAAACATTTTTTGTAATATTAGAGGAATTATAAAATATTTATCGAATATATAACAATTAACGGTTAAGGAGGTGAAAATTGTGGAAGAAGAGGTTTTAAAGGATACAATTGGTGTTAAAATGAAAGAAGAAGATGTAAAATCTTTGGTAAAGAAAATTCCGGGTGTCTTATCGTGCAAAGTAATGATGGGCGCTGATAATAAAATAGATGAAATGCATGTTCTTTGTGCTAATGTTAAGAATACAAAACAAATTGTTAGAGATATTCAATCTGCGGTAAACGCTAAGTTCGATACAGATATTGATTATAAGGTTATAAGCGTAGCTCAAATAGATGCCGATAGTTTTAAGGAAGGCCGTTTAAAGATATCGGGGATTACAATTACAAATATGGATAACACAATTAAAGCGGCGGTTGTTTTAGAATATGATGATAATACCTATGAAGGTTTTAATATAAAAGTAAAATCCTTATCAAACAAATATAAGGCGGTAGCAGAAGCCACCATTTCAGCCATAGAAAGTTTTATTAATAAAAAGGATATTTTCTATTTAGAAGGAGTAGAAAAGAAAAAGATAGTAACGGATGAAGTTATCTTATCACTTATAGGATGTACATATAAAAGCAATAATAATTTATTTTGCGGTTGTTGCCTGGTTAAAGGCGATGAAAATGAAGCAATTGCTAAATCAGTTTTAGGTGCGATAAACAGAACTGTCGGGACTATAGTTTAATTTTTGGCCGACATTAAAAGCGGAGAGGTTTGCCTGTTCTATTAGCGGATGGACAGAGTCTAAACAAAGGAGGGCAAACCATGAAAAAGCTAGTAGGAGTAATAATTACTATTCTTTCACTGATACTGGCCGGAGGCGCACATTCTAGCTGGTTATAAATAACACAATGTCGGCCAAATTATTTTGAGGTGGGAAAATGCCTAAAAAGTTAAAGTACTATATTACGTTGATAATTGGTTTGGGCTTTTTGTTTTTTACGTATACCTTACAAAATGTTCAACCTTTTGATTATAAAACATTTCTTTTTTTTCTCATGTTATCGGTTGTAACAGAATCATTAGCTGTTGAAACACCCAATGAGAGGGGCATATCTGTAGGTTTTGCGATAGGCATGACCCTAATACTTGTATTAGGCAACCCCCAGACATGTTGGATTATGAGCTTTGGTATTATGTTTCGCGTGGTATCTTTGGGTAAAAAACGGCATCATATTTTTAATACTCCTTTGTATAAAACACTTTTTAACGGTGCAAATATTATGTTATCAACCGGGTTGGCGGGACTTTCCTATGAAGCTTTGGGAGGCACTCCCGGTCAGTTGGAGTTTATCAATATACTGCCGATTTTTTATAGCATCGTTATATATATAATGGTTAATAATGTTATAATGACGCTTTTAATGTCAATCATAACCGGAGAAAAGGCATTAAAACTTTTTAAAACTAATTTTTTCTGGGTCATCAGAGATAACTTTGCTTTGGCGCCCTTAGGGATAATTATTGCTTTGGCCTACACCAATTATGGAATCCTGGGCGTTTTGCTTTTCTTCGGACCTTTACTTCTGGCTCGCTATTCTTTTAAACTATATATCGATATGAAAAAAATCTATGTTGATACGGTTAAGGCTCTATGTCAGGCAGTCGAAGAAAAAGATCACTATACTCAAGGACACTCTATGAGAGTATGTGAATTATCCTGCAAATTGGCAAAAAGGCTTGGCCTCAGCGATAAAAGAATAGAGAATCTAAGAATAGCTGCAATGTTGCACGATGTGGGCAAAATCGGTATAGATGAGAATATATTAAATAAACCCGGCAGGCTGACAGATGAAGAATACGAAAAGATTAAGGAACATCCGGAAATAGGGGCAAGGATAATAAAAGAGGTAAGCTTTTTGAAAAGCGCAGCCAATATTATATTAAGACACCATGAAAGATTTGATGGAAAGGGCTACCCCGATGGTATTAAAGGAGATGAAATATCTATTGAATCCGGCATATTATGTGTTGTAGATGTTTTTGATGCATTGACATCAGACAGGCCCTACCGGCAAGCTATGACTTTGGAAGAATCTTTGAATATTGTTAAAAGAGATACGGGAATTTTCTTTAAACCTGAAATTGCCCGTGAGTTTGTAAAAATGATAGAAGAAGAAAGGGTATAATATAATGCTGATTGAAAGCCTTGCAGCATCAATGATAGTAGGGAAAATTAGGGGAGGAAAACTTTCCGGTATCGGTGATGAAAAAATAAAAGGCTGGCAGCTTATTGTATCGTCCTTTATTTTAGAATATGGGGCAGTTTTTTTTGCCGGAAGAGGGAGCGATTTTGTAAAATCTAATATATTATGGATACATTCTTTTACATATTTACTTCTTCTTATCGGTTTAACTATGAATATAAAAAAACCGACTTTTTGCATTATTGTAACCGGAGTATTACTGAACTTAGTAGTGATACTGGCAAATGGCGGACAAATGCCTGTATCACAAGAGGCTTTGGAAAAGGTAGGTTTGTTTAAAAATATTGCTTTAATTGGAGAAAAGTCCGATATAGTACATAAGCTGATGGCTCCGTCAGATAACTTAAAATTCTTGGCTGATATATTTCCTATAGGCAGAAAAGGCTTCCTGCCTTCCGTCATTAGCATAGGTGATGTAATTATGTCTATAGGCGTTTTCTTATATATACAACGATTAATGACCAGGAAAAAAACAAGGCGCATTTCAAGAAATTCATAGCTGTTCATATTCTTGTTATAATATATTCAATATGATAAAATTAATAAGGTTAATCCGTATGGATTTTTATATGGTTGGTATTTGAATCTTCATACAAGTGGATGTTTCATCCTCTTGTTATAATAGAAATTATGGGAGTGAGGCATCTTGTCTTTTTTAGGTAAATTATTTGGTAATGAAAACGAAAGAGAAATAAAGAAGATAGAAAGAATAGTTGATGAAATAGAAGCTTTGGAAAGCAAAACAGAGCCTCTGAGTGATGAGGAACTGAGGGCTAAAACCGACGAGTTTAGAAAAAGGTTAGATGAAGGCGAAGCATTAGACGATATACTTCCCGAGGCCTTTGCCGTAGTCAGAGAAGCTTCAAAAAGAACCTTGAACATGAGGCATTTCAGAGTGCAGCTTATCGGCGGCGTGGTACTCCATCAAGGGAGAATAGCAGAGATGAAAACCGGGGAAGGAAAGACTCTTGTAGCAACTCTTCCGGTATATTTAAATGCCTTGGAAGGAAAAGGCGTTCACGTAATTACGGTAAATGATTATTTGGCAACCCGTGATAGTGAATGGATGGGGCAAATATATAAATTCTTAGGTTTATCGGTGGGCCTGATTGTTCACGGCCTGGACAATGAGGAAAGACAGAATGCTTATAACAGCGATATCACATATGGAACGAACAATGAATTCGGTTTTGATTATTTAAGAGATAATATGGTTATATACAGAGAACAGATGGTTCAAAGAGAGCTTAATTATGCTATAGTGGACGAGGTTGACAGTATACTTGTGGACGAGGCCCGTACCCCTCTTATCATATCCGGAGTGGGCGAAAAGTCTACTAACCTTTATTTTGCGGCGGACAGCTTTGTAAAAACATTAAAACGGGGAGAAGATACAAAGGAAGAAAGCCGCTCCGAGCTTTTGTCCCAGTATTGGGATGGTGAAGCCCCCGAAGATGAGGATGAAATAAAGAAAAAAGGAGATTATACTGTTGATCCCAAGGCAAAAACGGTTCTGCTGACAGACAGCGGCGTAGCGAAAGCCGAGAGATTCTTTGGTATAGAGAATTTAGCTGATCCGGATAATATGGAGATACAGCATCATATAAACCAGGCACTTAAGGCCAGAGCAATAATGAAAAAAGATATTGATTACGTGGTAAAAGACGGTGAAGTTATTATAGTTGATGAATTCACCGGAAGGCTTATGATGGGCAGAAGGTACAGTGAAGGTTTACATCAGGCTATTGAGGCAAAAGAAGGGGTAAAAGTGGAAAGGGAGAGTCAGACACTTGCCACCATTACATTTCAAAACTATTTTCGAATGTATGATAAGCTCGCGGGCATGACGGGGACGGCCAAGACTGAAGAAGATGAATTCAGAGCTATATACAACCTTGATGTTGTAGTAATTCCTACAAATATGCCGATGATAAGAATGGATTATCCCGATGTGGTTTATAAAAACGAGAGAGGAAAATTCAATGCGGTAGTTGAAGAGATAACTGAGCTTCATAAAACAGGTCAGCCTGTATTGGTGGGTACCATATCCATAGAAAAATCCGAGCTTTTAAGCGTCATGTTGAAAAGGATGGGTGTAACCCACGAAGTGCTGAATGCCAAGTATCATGATAAAGAGGCGGAAATTATAGCAAAGGCGGGGCAAAAGGACTCAGTAACAATCTCCACCAATATGGCAGGAAGAGGAACGGATATTGTCTTGGGAGACGGAGTCAAGGAATTGGGTGGACTTCATGTAATAGGCACCGAAAGGCATGAGTCAAGACGTATCGACAATCAGCTTCGAGGGCGCTCCGGCAGGCAGGGAGATATGGGCAGTAGCAGGTTCTATATATCCTTGGAAGACGATTTGATGAAGCTTTTCGGCTCTGAAAAGCTCATGGGTTTGGTTGAGACCTTGGGAATGGAAGAAGATATGCCCATAGAGCACGGTCTGCTGACGAAATCTATTGAAAATGCCCAGAAGAAAGTAGAAGGAAGAAACTTTGATATAAGAAAACACGTTCTGCAATACGATAATGTTATGAACAAACAAAGAGAAGTTATATATGCCCAAAGGCGGCAAGTGCTGATGGGAGAAGATATAAAAGCTTCAATTATGGAAATGCTGAAAGAAGTGATTGACGATGCGGTTGATGCTTATACGGTGGGTAGCCAATACCCGGAGGAATGGGATATAGCGGGACTTTTGGAATATCTGCAATCCGTTTATATGCCTAAAAGAGCTTTGAGAAAAGAAGATATTGAGGGTATGGCTAAGGATGAGCTGAAAGAAGCTTTGATGGACAGAAGCCTTAAGCTCTATGAGATGAAAGAAGCCGAGATAGGCAGCGAAGACATGAGGGAGTTGGAACGGGTCATTCTTTTGAGAGTTGTGGATACTAAATGGATGGACCATTTGGATGCCATGGACCAATTGAGAGACGGAATTAACTTAAGGGCATACGGCCAGCAGGATCCGGTTCAGGCCTATCAGGTTGAAGGCTATGATATGTTCATGGACCTTGTAAAAAGCATAAAAACAGATACGGTTAAATATATTTTTAACGTTAGTGTTAATAGAATACCCCGAAGAGAGAAGGTTGCCGAGCCTGTAGCGACAAATGAGGGCGGTGGCGCTAAAAAACCGGTAACAAAGGAAGCAAAAGTAGGCAGAAACGATCCCTGTCCTTGCGGCAGCGGTAAAAAATATAAAAAATGCTGCGGTAAATAGGACGGGCGACTCTGTCCGCCAGTGATAGCTATAAAGATTCTTCAGTCGCAGACCCTTCTGAAAGTGGAAAGCGGAAGGTTGGAATAGTTGAAAGGTGTAGAGGAGGAGGTCTTTGACCGCCCGGAATGTTAACCTATTTCGAATATGTATTGGCACCAAAGAATTGTCATCTGAGGTTTACCGAAGGATCTTGGCCAAAAGAAACAAAAAGACCATAAAGATACTATACGTATCTTCTAAGGAGGAAAAAAAGTTGCTTGAACTTGATAAATATAAATTACATTTATCGGACTTTAAAGCGTCAATAAATGATATTGAGGTGTCTCTTTGACCCGGATAAATTAAAAATAAAGCTGTCTGAAATAGAAAAAGGGATGGGAAGCGAAGACTTCTGGCAGGATTCGGAAAACGCAGCAAGAACCTTACAGGAATCAAAAAAACTGAAAGAGAAGATAAGTCGAATTGAAGATCTAAAGAACACCTTTGGAGATTTTAATGCGTTGTTGGATTTGTGCGAAGAAGAAAACGATAAATCCTTGTTAGACGAAATAGAAAAGGAATTTACGGAATTAAAAAAGGATATAGAAAAACTCACTATAGAGACCTTATTAACAGGAGATTATGATAAGAATAATGCTATATTTACAATACATGCCGGTGCCGGAGGCACGGAAGCCCAAGACTGGGCTGTAATGCTCCTGCGGATGTATACTCGTTGGGCCGAGCAAAACGGCTATACGGTAACTATTTTGGATATGCTGAAGGATACGGAAGCGGGTATCAAAAGTGCGACACTTTTAATTGAAGGAGAAAACGTCTACGGCTATTTGAAATCGGAAAAAGGCGTTCACAGATTGGTTCGTATTTCTCCCTTTGATTCTGCCGGTAAACGTCACACATCTTTTGCATCTGTTGATGTTATGCCTGAACTTGATGATAGTGTAGAAATTGATATAGATCCTGATGATCTCAGAATAGATACCTACCGTTCCGGCGGTGCAGGAGGGCAGCACGTAAATAAAACGGATTCTGCTGTTAGAATCACTCACATACCCACCGGTACGACGGTTCAATGTCAAAATGAAAGATCCCAGCACAGCAATAAGGAAATGGCCATGAAGGTCCTCTACGCAAAGCTTTTGGAGATTAAAGAGCAGGAGCAAAAGGATAAGATTGAAGATATAAAAGGAGAATACAGGGAGATTGCCTGGGGAAGTCAAATTAGGTCCTATGTATTTCACCCCTACAGCATGGTGAAAGACCACAGAACCGGTGAAGAAGTGGGCAATGTTAATGGAGTAATGGACGGAGACTTAGACGGATTTATAAATGCATATTTGATTTGGAAGAAACAGGCTTAGGTCTGTTTTTTTATAAGTTAGTTTGAAGGAGGTTGGAAATATGATGGGCGAAGTTTTAGGTATCAAATGGGTTTCTAATACTTATTGCGGGAAAGAAAAAGCCTCAATAGACTTCTTGAACCAATCAATAGCTGAAGGGGTATTCGGTTTTCACAAAAGTTTTCCCATATATGAAAATACACCCCTTATTGCATTAGATGACTTAGCGGATAAGCTTTCTTTAAATAATATCTACATAAAGGACGAATCGAAAAGATTTGGGCTTAATGCTTTTAAAGTATTGGGTGGCTCCTATGCTTCTGCAGTTTATTTGGCTGATAAATTTTCTTTGGATAAATCAAAGCTAAGATATAGCCTTTTAAAGAATGATAAATTCAAAGAAAGCAAAATCATTTTTGTCACCGCTACAGATGGCAATCACGGAAGAGGTATAGCCTGGACGGCAAGACAACTGGGCTTTGAGGCTGTTGTTTTTATGCCGAAAGGTTCCTCATTACATAGAATTGAAAATATTAAAAAAGAAGGAGCAAGAGTAGAGGTTTTGGATTGCAATTACGATGATGCCGTAAGATATGCAAAAAAATATGCTGAAGAGAACAATGGTGTGCTGATGCAGGATACAGCCATTGACGATTACAGGGATATTCCTCTTTGGATTATGCAAGGGTATATGACCATTGCTTATGAAATGTCAAAACAGCTTGGGGATGTGAAGCCCACACATTTGATTTTGCAGGCGGGGGTAGGTTCCTTTGCCGCGGCTATTCTAGGTTTTTTTAAAAACTTATATGGAGATGACTTAAAAGCAGCAATAGTTGAGCCGGAAAATGCTGCTTGTGTATATAAATCAGCCCTTATAAGCGACGGTGAACCCCATACTGTTTCGGGGGATTTAGAGACAATAATGGCAGGACTGTCCTGTGGTGAGCCTAATCCTATTGCATGGCCTGTTCTGAGAGATTATGCGGATTTGTTTGTCTCTTGCCCCGATTACATAGCCGAAGAAGGTATGAGGATGATGGCCAAACCCATGGGAAATGATGAAAGAATAATATCCGGCGAATCCGGTGCACCGGGCTTGGGGCTTATTCACAATATAATGACAAAGGACGAACTGAAAAGCATAAAAGACAGCCTGAAAATTGATGTCGATTCCAATGTGATAATTATAAGCACGGAAGGTGATACGGACCCGGTTAGCTATAATAGGATTATTAAGTAATCGGTTTTATTTTCAGAATATTATGCATAAAACATGCACTCTGCTAAATATTCTTATATAACGGGAGAATAGATGTTGGTAATCCGTTATTATAAAGCATTGCTTTAGTAGAGGGTGATAAAGATTCTTATTATAGTGAATAGGAAAAAGGTAAAAATAGTCCTTGCAGTTGTTTTGGGTATTGCTTTATTAATAACAGTGTTTAATCACCTATATATTGTACCAACCGTAAATTATAGTTTTCCCACAAAGAATAAAATAATAGTGATAGATCCGGGACATGGGGGCATAGATCCGGGGACCACAGGTAAAAGCGGTGTATCGGAAGACAAAATCAATCTTCTGATTTCCCTAAAACTATGCAGATTGATTGAGCAGTCCGGAGGAGTGGCTATCCTAACTCGAACCGATGATGAAGGTCTGTACAGCAACGACAAATCAAGAATAAGAGATAAAAAAAATGAGGATTTGAGGAAAAGAAATGAAATAATAAATACCTCCGGGGCTCATGTTTTTGTATCGATACATCTAAACAGCTTTCCCCAGTCTAAATATTACGGAGCCCAGACCTTTTATCAAAAAGGCAGTGAAGATAGCAAAAAACTTGCGGAGCTTATTCAGGAAGAATTAAAAAGTAACATAGATAATAAAAATCACAGGATGTCCAAAAGCATTGATACAATATTTATATTAAAAAATAAGGTTATGCCCGGCGCTTTGGTTGAATGCGGATTTTTATCAAACCCCACTGAGGAAAGGCTTCTGCAAGAAGACAAATACCAAGATAAAATAGCCTGGTCAATTTTCGTCGGCATCGCCCGGTTTTTGAACGATGACTTAAACGATGGCTTAAACGGTAGTTGAACGATTGTGGAACGATTGTTGAACGATAGTAGAGCAATAGCAAGTTTGTCATTCTGAAGGAGCCTGCGACTGAAGAATCTTAATGCGACTTTTGTTAAGGTCATTTCTTTGGGATCAAGATCCTTCGCGGAATTGCAGAGCAATTCACTCAGGATGACAACATCCCAACACATTAAGCTTTACCGGGCGGACAGAATCGTCCGCCCTGCTCCTTTCCAACTACCCAACTATTCCAACTAACCAACTGTCCAACTTTCCACTTTCCACTTTCCGCTTTCTGCTTTCCGCTTTCTGCTTTCCACTGTCCAACTACCCAACTATTCCAACTAACCAACTATTCCAACTTTCCACTTTCCTCTCCCCACTCGGGATGTCATCCTGAAGGAGCTTGCGACTGAAGGATCTTAATGCACCGATAATGAAGACTCTTCACTACGTTCAAAGTGACATGCTTCGATCATATCTTTCTTATTGTAAAATTATCCGGCAATAAGGTCCAATTCTGTGGGAAGGGATAACCCAGAGCCCAGTAACTTATCCCGGCAAGTCTATATTCCTTTACTGTATCGAATTTCGCCTGTGCGCTTCTCGGGTCTTCAAACCAAACTTCATGCATCACGCCGTTTTCATCCTTGTATCTGAAGAAAGGAGACTGTGCAAGCTCATCATACTGTACCGTAACTCCGTATCTATTTCCTATTCTTAATGCTTCCTGCACACTGAAGGTTCTTGCCTGTTGTCCTTGCACGTGAGGTAAGACCCAATCCCTGGCATAGAGTTGGAAGCCGAAGAAAATTTTGTTCCGGGGAATCGCGGTAACGGCATAATCCAACACTTGCCTGATCAGGTTTATAGGAGATATAGCCCTTGGCGGGCCCAACCTGTATCCCCACTCATAAGTCATTAAGATAACAAAATCCGCTATCCTTCCATGTGCTTCGTAATCGTGAGCTTCATAAAGCAAACCGGGTTGGTCTGCACTTACCTTCGGCGCCAAGGATGAAGAAACAAAGTAGCCCAAGGGATGAAGCCTATCCACCGCTCTTTGCATGAATTCATTATAGGGTACCCTGTCAACCGGCAACACATTTTCAAAATCAACATTTAATCCTTTATAACCTTTTTGGTTCATTATGTTTATGATATTGGTTAAAAGTACGTTTTGTATCTCAATACTGTTCAGTACGACATGAGCTAAGTTTTCTCCTAAATGTGTCGAAGTAAAGTTAGTGATGGCCATCATGGGTACTGCGCTGTTTGCCACTGCCGCGTTGATTGCAGCCGTATCGTCAATAGGAACTAGATTGCCGTCCTCTTGTATCAAATATGCAAAGGGACTTACATAAGTCAAAAACTGGCCTACTTCATTGATAATGGGAGCGGCTTGTTGTCCTAATTGATAAATAAAGCCGTTGACGTAGATTAGCGGCCTTACATTGATAGGAATTATCAGGACAGTCCCGGAGAAAATTAAATCCGGATTCGTAATGTTGTTAACATTTATAAGGCTTTGAAGGCTGACACCATACATGTCTGCTATCTGTGTCAATGTTTCACCAGGCATTATCATATGAGTCGGTGCAGGAATAAACAGTCTCATTCCGGTGTTAATTAAATCGGGGTTAACTATATTGTTATACCTTAGAATTGCATTTATAGTGGTATTATAAGTTTGGGCTATCATCCACAGCGTTTCACCGGGCCTTACAATATGATAAGTCCCCTCCTTGGGAACGATAATCGATTGCCCTACTAATAATATATTTGGGTTCGGCAGTTTATTTGCGTTAATAGTATCAATTAACGGCACTCCATAAAAGTTGGATATTTGCCAAAGAGTTTCGCCGGGCTTTACTACATGAATAATCAATACAATCCATCCTTTTTAAGCATATATATTCAGTTTATGCGCCGTTTTGCAGTTAAGTGAATATATAATTTTTTAAAACTATATACTTTATCCTAATCAGTGCTATAATATTGTGTTATTATTGTATTGATGTATTAAGCAAAGTGGATTCAGTTTTCATTACTTGTTCGATAAATAATAGCTTTGTAAATGTTTTTGGAGGTTTATAATGAAAATAATAATAATCGGCGCAGGGAAAGTCGGTTATAACCTTGCCCTGAATCTTTCAAAAGAAAACCATGATGTTATTATAATTGATAACGATCAGGAAGTAATAAATAAAGCCGATGAAAATTTAGATGCATTCAGCATCAAAGGAAACGGCGTGTCCACCCATGTCCTTCAGGACGCCGGTGTAAATAATTCCGATTTATTGATTGCAGTTACAAATAGTGACGAGATTAATATGGTTTGCTGTCTCACGGGTAAGAAGTTGGGTGCAAAAAAAACCATTGCCAGAATTAGGGACCCGGAATATGCCCAAGAACTTACCATGCTGAAGGAAGAAATAGGGCTGGATATGGTAATAAATCCGGAGCAAGCGGCGGCGGAAGAAATATCAAAAGACCTTACCTATCCTGCAGCAGTAAATGTTGAAGGATTTGCAAAAGATAGGGTCAAAATGGTAGAAATAAAAGTTACAGAGGGTATGCCGGTTGCTAATATTAAATTAAAAGATTTATCAAGCAAAACTCCTCATAAAATATTAATCGGGGCTGCAGTCAGAGACGGTGAGGTCATAGTGCCCGGCGGCGAGTTTGAAGTACGGCCCGGCGATTTTATCTATGTACTTGGTAATACCTTCAGTATATCGGATTTTTTCAAAAGCTGGGGTCATTATACAAAAAGAATCGGCAATGTAATGATTGTGGGAGGGGGACGTATAACCTTTTATTTGACAAAGCTTCTACAGACTTTGGGAGCAAAAGTAAAAATAATAGAAATAGATATGGAAAAGTGCACCGAGATTGCCGAGTCGCTGTCCAATGTTTTGATAATAAACGGGGACGGAACCGATGAGGAATTCTTATTATCTGAAAATATCGGAGAAATGGATGTTTTTATTGCTTTAACCGGGATGGATGAAGAAAACCTCATATCCGCATTGATAGCAAAGCAAAACGGCGCTAAAAGAGTGGTTTCAAAAATAAGTAGAATTAATTATATGAGAGTTATAAATAAATTAGGAATCGATAACGTGATATGCCCAAAAATAATTACTACAAACCAAATACTAAAATACGTAAGAGGCAATACTATCGAATCATTGTATAAAATTGTGGAAGGACAAGCGGAAATCATAGAATTTATAGTTAAAAAGGATAGCAGAATACTAAATATCCCATTGAAGAAACTAAATCTTCCGCAAGATATTTTGATTGCCACAATTGTAAGAAGAAATGAAATCATTATACCGAAAGGTAACGATTATATTCTAAAAGGTGATCGAGTAATCCTAATTGCAAAAAACAGTAAAATAAATGATATAGACGAATTGATTGATATGGGGGAAAATCGAAATGAATTCCAAAATGGTATTAAAAAGCTTGGGTCTTTTATTAATAGGTGAAGCTGCCGCAATGCTGCCTTCATTGGCTTTGGCTTTTGTATACAAAGATGAAGGCGTCACGGCATTTATATATTCTATACTGATACTATTATTGGTAGGATTACCGCTTATCAAACTAAAGCCCCATTCGGATAATCTATATGCAAAAGACGGTTTTGCAATAGTAGCATTCGGATGGGTTTTAATGTCCCTATTCGGTTCTTTACCTTTTTATCTAAGCGGGGTTACACCATCATTTATCGATGGTTTTTTTGAAACGGTAGCGGGGTTTACCACTACCAGGGCAAGCATTTTTATCACTGTGGAAAACTTGCCTCATAGTATTATTTTTTGGAACAGCTTTATCCATTGGATGGGCGGCATGGGGGTATTGGTTTTAACATTAGCCATATTACCGTCGGTGGGAGCTTCTTCTTTATATATAATAAGAGCGGAAAGTCCGGGGCCGAAGCCGGGTAAATTGGTACCCAAAGTAGGCAAATCCGCTAAGATTCTATATAGCATTTATTTATCAATAACGTTAGTTTTGATATTATTACTTATTATCGCGGGGATGCCCCTTTTTGATTCTTTTATCCATGCCTTCGGGACAGTCAGTACCGGCGGAATTTCAAACAAAGATATGAGCGTTGGCGCATACAACAGTGTTTCTATAGAAATGCTAATCACTATATTCGCATTGATTTGCGGAGTAAACTTTTCTTTGCACTATCAGGTTATAAAGGGAAATATCTCCGCATTATTCAAAGATGAAGAATTCAGGTTCTATATAATAGTCATAGGTTTGTCTGTTTTACTCATGACATTTAATCTTTATGGCACAATATTTATGACTTTGGGAGAATCCTTGAGGCACTCATCCTTTCAAGCGGTAACAATAGCCACCACCACCGGATTCAGCACCGCGGATTTTAATAAATGGCCAACCCTGAGTAAAATGATACTATTCTTCCTAATGTTTACAGGCGGATGTGCCGGCTCAACCGGTGGCGGTATTAAAAACATAAGAATTCTGTTGCTGCTGAAATCTGTTAAAGCACAGTTGATGAAAATAATTCATCCGAAGGGTGTGTATCCGGTGAGACTTGGGGGAAAGGTGCTCAGTGATAACAGTATTTCTGAAATAATGAGCTTTTTCTTCCTATATATATTCATATTTGTTATTGCAGTAATTTTTGTATCCATGGAAGGATATGATATAGTTACTACTTTGACCTCGGTGGCGGCAACCATAGGTAATATCGGATACGGTCTTGGCTTGGTGGGGCCTATGGGGAATTACTCCATAATGTCTCCCTTTACAAAGATTATATTATCTTTTACTATGCTTATCGGCAGGCTGGAGATTTACCCCGTTTTACTTCTGGCGGCACCGTCATTTTGGGAAAAGGGTTAATATATAAGTTCATACTCCCTGCTTCCCATACCCAATTCCTCACCATAAACCAATTGTATTTCTCCCATAGTATCCGGATGCATGGCTTTAAATTTATCCTCACCACTTTTTAATCCTGCCTTTGAGTCCCCTATCTTGCTAAAAGGATTCCCTTCCTGCCGGTTCACCAAATCAAAGCTGGCCTGGTCAATGGCAACAGGATCATAGGATGCCAAAATGCCTATATCCGGCACTATCGGCGCATCACTCCACGGCACGCAATCACATAAAGGAGTTACATTCATTACAAAGTTCATAAAAGCAATCTTATCCTTTTTTGTTTTCCAGGCACCGTAAGCGTATTCAGTCATCCTCTCCATAAAATCTCTTGTCTCGGTACCCCATTTGGGTCTTATTACATTATAAGTGCACATTGATATGCACTCACCGCAACCTATACATTTGTCGGAATCTATGTAAGCCGAACCGTCAACTATGGTAATGGCATCTTCGGGACAGTTTTTTACACACATCTGGCAGGCCTTGCAGTTCTTACCCACTACCGGCTTTGATGTGGAATGCTGCCTCTGCTTTCCCGCTGCGGAAGCACAGCCCATAGCCAAATTTTTTATTGCACCGCCGAATCCGGCATTGGCGTGGCCTTTGAAATGAGACATAACAATCATGGAATCCGCGTAATAAATGCCGGAAGATATTTTAACATTTTCAAAATGCTTCTTATTAATAGGCATATCTATAGAGTCCTTGCTATATATCCCATCGGAGATAATTATAGGAGCATTGACCACTGCATAGGCGAAGCCGTTTTCTATGGCGGTATTTAAGTGGTCTACGGCATTTGACCTGGAACCTTTATATAAAGTATTTTAATCAGTCAGAAATGGTTTGCCTCCATGTTTTTTTATCATATCAACAATCTGTCTTACATAAATGGGATTTATAAAGGCATTATTGCCTTTTTCACCAAAATGAATCTTAACGGCAGTCAATTTGCCTTCCGTAATAATACTTTTAAACCTTGCCTTATTGAATAGTTGTGTTACCTTTTTTGAAATACTCTCCGATGCCTTTCCCGCACGCATATTATAAAAATAAACCTTAGATTTCAAGCTTAATCCCTCCTGAGTCTTTCGTATTTTGTAATAAATCCATTATACAATAGAAAGAATAAAAAAGAAAAATAAGTGCGATGGATATTTTGTAACGGAAAATTAATATTGATTAGAACAATAACTGTTGAAGTCTATCCATATAAGTGATATCATTCAATTACCACAAAAATCTTTTAATAGATACGTGTGTAAAGGGGAGTTTTTATGAAACTGTATATACAAACTTTGGGAAACTTTGATATTACATATGGCGGACAGTCAAAGAATTCTGACAGAAGTTATAAACTCTATAGGCTATTGCAATACTTTATAACCCATAGAGATAAAAAACTATTGCCTGAAACCATAATAGATAATTTGTATCAAGACAGTGAATCAAGCGACCCTAAGAATGTTCTTCGAACACAAATCCATAGACTGAAGCAGAATGTGAAAAAGTTTATCGGAAGCGGTAATAATTTAAATGATTATATGACCATCAGCATGAACGGCGGCTATTATAGTTTTGAACTGGGCAGAAAAACAACTCTTGATATAAATGAATTTGAAGCTAATATAAATTTAGGGAAAGAAAAAGAAATAAACAATGTTGAAAAAGCACTTGAACACTACAAAAAAGCATTGGAACTTTATAAGGGTTCATATTTATCTGCCAATCCATATGAGAATTGGCTTGTTCCCATAAGAAACAGATATAACATACTTTATATAAAAACTTTTTATCGAGTTATAGAAATAATGGAGTCGATGGATGATAATTATGGAATTATTGGACTGTGTGAAGAGGCTTTAATTATTGAGCCCTATGAAGAAACGATACATATATCGCTGATGGATGCAATGCTCAGAATAGGACAAGTTAAAAACGCCATGAGCCATTACATGTTTATTACAACTTTACTGAGCAAAGAGCTAGGTATCAGGCCTTCTCCGGCATTCAAAAATATATACAGAAAAATACAAAGCTATTATGATGAAAAAAGTGAAACAAGCATTGAGAACATTAAATTAAAGTTGGAAGAAAAAGAACCAAAAGGCGCACTTCTTTGCGATTATGATTACTTCAGGTTCTTATATAATATAGAGAAAAGAAAAGGGTTAAGAGAAGGTAATAATGGCTATATCAGTCTTATATCATTTAACGGAGTTATATCAGATAAGAACGAGGAAGAACAAAAAGATACGATAAGAAAAATATCCTCAATATTAAATAAGATTTTGAGAAAAGGTGATGTTTTCTCCTTCTGGAATGATAACCAGATATTACTTATGCTTCACGGCTCTAAAGAAGAAGATCTGGTCAAGATAGAGAATAGAATAAGAAAGGGTTTTAATAGTATAAAAATGGACGACCGGGATATGGAAGTAAGCTTCAAGCCTTTGATAGCAAAGGATTCGCCGATTAAAATAGACTGACTGCAGGGGCTTTTCAGCCCCTTTATTTATTTTTGCATTTTACTGAAGTGCTCATCTTTAAAGCTAATCTGATAATATTGTTTCATGTAATTCAAATGTAATTAAAAAATAATCAAAATGTAATTGGAATAAACAGTATATGAAATTATTGAGATATATACTGTAATTAAAGATAAAAAAATCGTATGGGGAGGTGATGATAAAATGATGGAATGTCCATCATCATTTGATTTTTTCTTAAAGTTTAAAGCATTATTAGATGATAGCGGTCACTTTGTTGATTATATTTTGGAAGCAACCAGCTGCAATTTCCCGAGGATAACAAATGTGAGAAGAGAAAGCATAATAGGCAAAAAACTTTCTGAAATAGTTATAGAATATGAAAATGATATAATGGGTATAAAAGATATCTATTTCAATACCATTCCCAAGACAATAAAAAAGTTTGAAAAGTATATGGAAGAAACTGATAAATGGTACTCAATCACACTATTCAGTGACGATACTGATTATATGCTCATATTTTATAACGATATCACAAGAATAAAAAAATCTATAAAAACACTTTCTAATATAAAATCAAAAAATAAAGTTTTTGATATGGATACAAACGCTCAATGTTATAAAGATAAGCTAACAGGGCTTTATAATGTTGACTTTTTTAAAGAAGAGCTTGTAAGATTGGACAGTCGAAGGCAACTGCCTATTAGCATAATAATGGGTGATCTTAACGGACTTAAGCTTATAAACGATGCCTTTGGGCACATCACGGGTGATAATGTCTTGATAAAAGCTTCAGAAATAATGAAAAAGGTTTTTAGGAGTGAAGATATAATAAGCAGGGTGGGCGGAGATGAATTTTTGATATTGCTTCCAAAAACCTCAAAGAAAACGGCACAAAAAGTATTGGATAGAATAAGAAATGAATGTAAAAACAATCCACTTGATTTTATTCAGATAAGTATAAGCTTTGGATTGGCAACGAAGGAAAAGGCAGAAGAGAGTCTGACGGATATTTATAAAAAAGCGGAAAGCAGCATGTATTTCAACAAGCTGACGGAAAGTAAAGCGGCAAAACTAACAATTATAGAATTCTTGATGAGTAAATTGGAAGAAGTGACTGCAGAAAACAAAGCACATTTCGAAAGATTGAATGATTTATCACAGATGATGGCTAATGCATTAGGATTATCAGATATCGATAAACGGAAGCTTAAACTACTGTGCGAGTATCATGATATAGGTAAGATTGCAATACCGACAAATATACTACATAAGAAAGAGGCTTTAAATAATACCGAATGGGAAAAGATAAGAAGCCACAGCGAAGTAGGTTATCACATAATAGCCGCCTCAAGGGAAACGTTGGTTATAGATGAATTGATACTTATGCACCATGAAAGATGGGATGGGAGAGGCTATCCGGGTCTCATTAAAGGTGAAGAAATACCAGTTACTGTAAGAATATTTTCTATAGCCGATGCATATGAATCAATGGTGAATGACAGGCCTTACAGAGAAAGGATGTCAAGTGACCGTGCGTTAAAAGAAATTGAAGCGGAAGCGGGCACCCAATTCGATCCTGATATAGCGGCACTGTTTATTGACTTGATGGAGAAAACTGAAGTAAAAGCAATATAGCATAAAGATATCAATATGTAATATATAGGATATTGCAAATTGATTTTTTATAAAAATGAAAGAAAACAAACTTATTAAATTAAAGGAGGGTACAAAAATTATGAGAGGAAAACTAAGGAAACCCGTTGCTTTATTGATGGTACTAGTAATGATTTTTAGCATGAGCATCTCAGTTTTGGCTAATGATGAAGCTGGCAATCCCCCTACAGATGTTGATGAAGAAATAATAGAAGTAGTAGAAGGAAAGCCGGGGGATGAAGATGCAATAGAGGAAGGACAGGGCGACGGCGAAGGAGAAGACCCGGGCGAAGAACCAGGCGAAGACCCGGGCGAAGAACCAGGCGAAGACCCGGGCGAAGTGGCACCGGAGGGAATTGAAGAGGATGAAGAAGAGGAAGATGCGGATTTAGAAGGAGAGGGGTTTGAGGAAGAAGAAGATGTTTTAGGGGATAATCCTGATCACATAACAGCTAAAGAATCCAATATAAAGGCGCTTGGCTTTTATTATCCTTCAAAATCTAGATTTAAAAGAATGGATGTAGGAGATAGTGGAAAACCTGAATGGCCAGAGCCCGGAGCAATAAATTTAACTAAGCAAGCAGAACCAGTCGAAGGCTTCAGTGATCAATGGGAAGTTACATTGACAATAGAAGGAAAGAACATCCGGAAAACCAGTGATGTTGTGCTGGTTATAGACAAATCGGGAAGTATGAAAGGTACTAAAATGACCAACACTATATCAGCTGCTAAAAAGTTTGTAGATGAACTTTTGTTGGTAGATAGTGCTACAAGAATAGCTGTTGTGACTTTTGATAAAAATGCACATTTGGTATCAGACTTTGTTGATTATGAAAAGAAAGATGAGTTAAAGGGTAAAATTAATAGTATTAATGCAGATGGTGGCACTAATATTCAGGCAGGTATACATCAAGCACGAGCACTTTTGAATGCATCTGAAGCTGATAACAAAGTAATTGTATTACTCGGTGACGGGGAAGCAACCTATAGTTATAAGGTGAAAGAAGCAAGCGGAATAACTTTAACGGGTCATTCAGGTTACAACAATAAGACACCGGTAATTGTATATGATAATCCGGAAATAACTGAGGTAGATTATGATATAATCGTTGGTTCCGGTAGTGGTTATAGTATTAACACAGATAGCCATCGATATCAAATACCATGTGCTAGTCATGGATCTCATGCTACAACCTTCCCTACGAATAATGGTATACCTACAATTTGGGAAGGGGATTTGGCAAAAAATGAGGGAACAATAATCTATTCAATAGCACTGCAAGCAGGAACTAACGGCAAGGAAGTATTAAAAGGGTGTGCTACTGATGAGGACCGTTATTATGTGTTGAATAGCTCTGATTTAGATGTAATAACCGGTGTATTTGATGATATTTCAGGGCAGATTGCTTATGCAGCCAACGATGCAGTAGTAATAGATCCTATGGGTGAAATGTTTGACTTAATAACAGAAATTGAAATCATTGTATCTCAAGGAACAGCAGAGATTATAGAAGTAAATAAAATAAAATGGACAGTAGGAAATGTTAAAGAGGGCAAACCTGCAACTATGAAATATATAGTTAGGATTAAGCCTGAGGCTGAAAAGGATCAAAAATACCCGACTAATGATGAAACAATTATTGAGTATATTGATATAAATGGTGATGAAGCAATAGATGAATTTGAAGTGCCGAAGGTCTCCATTGGCGGTGGAAGTGTTTTATTTAAAGGTTATTTGGTAGATGAAGAAGGACAGCCGATAAGTGGAACTGGAACTGTTGTGGATAGGCCTGATCAAGCAAAGAGACTTTATGATAAAACTTATTCAGACGAGCCATTAGACTATAATGTATCCTATAATATTACCAGAGATACTATAGCCGATTATAAATATGTAAAATATGTATGGGGTGAAACAAGCGGCTTTGAGGATACAGTTGCTGTATTACTTCAAGCCTCTGCACCAACTCAAACTGTATGGTTTGCTTATAGAAAGGTTGAAGACGGTTATAATGTGTACTATGATGCAAACGGCGGTGAAGGAGAATTAATCGATCACAATAATCCGTATGTTGCTGAGGAAGTAGTAACAGTTCTAGCCAATACCTTTATCAAAGACGGATATCAATTTATAAATTGGTTAAGAGAAGACTTTATACCCGGTGATATAATAGTTTATGAGGCTATAGAACCTGTATACTATATAGCCGAAGATACATTCGAAATGCCTGAGAATGACGTAACATTAATAGCACAATGGGAAATAAATAAATATACTGTAATATTTAAAGATTATGACGGGACAATACTTAAGACAGAAATAGTGGAACATGGTAAAGATGCAACAGCACCGGCAAATCCCTCAAGGAGCGATTATAACTTTAATGGCTGGGATAAGAGTTATAAGAATGTTACCAGTGACTTAGTGGTGAATGCGCTATATAGCAAAAAGTCAACGGGCGGTGGGGGCAGCAGCAGTGGCGGTACAAGTAAACCTAAGGATAAGGATCCAGTTGTGGTTGTAGTACCTGTTGAAGAAATCCCTGCAGATCTACCGCAACTGAACAAGGCAGACCACATTCAATACATCCAAGGCTATCCCGACGGAACGGTAAAACCCGAAGGACATATTACCAGAGACGAAGTGGCGGCGGTATTCTTCAGACTGTTGGATCCGGTATACAGAGAAAAAATAAGAACTGAAAGTCACAATTTCTCCGACGTAGCATCAACCAGATGGTCCAATAAGCATATAGCTACTCTGGCAAAAGGCGGAATAATAACGGGTTATCTTGACGGTACATTCAAACCGGGCAACTATATAACCA
>CAYXAT010000022.1:0-21907 GCA_964462065.1 uncultured Clostridiaceae bacterium
GAGGTCTATCATTCTGAAGGAGCCTGCGACTGAAGAATCTTATCACGGGCGGACAGGGTCGTCCGCCCCTACATCTTCCAACTATTCCAACTGTCCAACTATCCAACATTCCAACTGTCCAACTATTCCAACTGTCCAACTGTCCAACTGTTCTGTATCTGCTTTCCTCTTTACACTTTCAGCTTTACGCTTTACGCTTTGCTTCTATAATTCTATTTTTTAGATACTAATTTTTTAGCGGCTTGGACTATATCATTTGCGGAAATCTTATATAGTTCCACCAAATCCATAGGTTTCCCCGATTGTCCGAATATATCATTTATGCCTACTCTAGCTAATGGTGTCGGATATTCCTCAGATAAAACCTCTGCAACAGCGCCTCCCAAACCCCCGATTATATTATGCTCTTCTGCGGTTACAATGGCTTTTGTTTCTTTTGCAGACTTGACAATTAGTTCTTTATCTATAGGTTTTATTGTATGCATATCAACCACTTTAGCTTCAATGCCTATGTCTTTTAATACCGCCGCCGCTTCCAAAGCTAAATGAACCATAAAACCCGCAGCTATTATCGTTACATCTTTACCTTCTCTTAATACAATTCCCTTGCCAACTTCAAATTTTACATTTTCTTTATGTATTATCGGTACTGCCAATCTTCCCAATCTTATATACATAGGCCCGTTATACAAAACCGCAGCTTCTATTGTTTTTTTAGCGGTAACTGCATCGGAGGGATTAATCACTGTCATATTGGGTATAGCCCTTATTATGGCCAAGTCCTCTATAGCTTGATGGGAAGCCCCATCTTCCCCTACTGTTATGCCGGCGTGAGTTGCCGCAATTTTTACATTTAATCCTGGGTAGGCAATGGAATTTCTAACCTGTTCAAAAGCCCTTCCTGCTGCAAACATTGCAAAAGTACTGGCAAAAGGTATCTTACCACAAGTCGCAAAGCCTGCTGCCGTACCCATCAAATCCTGCTCGGAAATTCCTATGTTAAAAAACCTTTCAGGAAACCTTTTCTTAAACTCATAAGTTTTGGTGGATTTAGATAAGTCAGCATCCAAGACAACAATATTTTCGTATTTTTCCCCAAGTTCCGCCAAGGCTGCCCCATAGGCTTCCCTTGTTGCAATGTTACCCATTATCACATTACCTCCAATTCCTTAAGGGCTTGCTCCGACTGTTCTTTATTGGGGGCTACCCCGTGCCAATCAGCAATGTTTTCCATAAAGGAAACTCCTTTACCCTTAATTGTTTTTGCAATTATAGCCGTTGGCTTCCCTTTTATATTCTTTGCCTCTTTAACAGCGCTTTCTATTTGTTTAAAATCATGACCGTCAATGTTTATTGTATGCCAACCGAAAGCCTGCCATTTCTCTTTTATCGGCTCCACATTCATTACATCTTTATTAAAACCGTCTATTTGTAGTCCGTTATTATCAATAAACGCGGTGATGTTGTCCAATCCGTAATGAGCAGCCGTCATCGCCGCCTCCCATATCTGTCCTTCCTGGAGTTCACCGTCTCCTATAAGCACGAACACTCTATAATCCTTTTTATCAAGCTTTCCTGCCAAAGCCATCCCGTTGGCGGCTGATAGGCCTTGCCCCAATGAACCCGTTGACATATCGACTCCCGGAGTATCTTTCATATCCGGGTGTCCCTGCAGCATGGAGTTTATTTTCCTAAGTTTCATCATCTCTTCTTTTGGGAAATAGCCCTTTTCGGCCAAAGTTCCGTACAAAAGTGGAGCGGCATGCCCTTTTGACAGCACCAATCTATCCCTGTCGGATTTATTCGGCACTTTAGGGTCTATATTCATCTCTTTAAAATATAGATAGGTCAAAATCTCCACTCCGGAAAGTGAGCCTCCCGGATGCCCCGATTTAGCTTCTGTAAGCATATTGATTATGTTTTTTCTTATGCTTTTTGCTTTTGTTTTAAGTTCTTCCAATGTACTTCTATCCATTTTTCTCCTCCCTTAGGTAAAACTTATCTGGTTTTTGCATCATAAAATGCAAGTAATATAAACTTCGGTAGTTTCAAAACTCTAAAAAACCTTTTAGGCTCCTTCAAAAGCCTATAAAACCATTCTAATCCGGCTTTTTGATAAAATTCCGGGGCTCTTTTTGCTTTTCCTGCAATAACGTCAAAGCTACCCCCGACACCCATCGCAATTTTTACAGGTAACCTGTGTTTATTCTCATAAATCCATCTTTCCTGCTTTGGCGCACCTAAAGCAACCAAAACAACATCCGCCTTCGAATTTATTATATCATTAATAATCAGTATATCTTCTTCTTCGTCAAAATAACCATTGTGAATACCGGCAATTTTGATTCCGTTATACTCTTTCTTTAATCTCTCTGTTGCTTCTTCTGCTACTCCTTCTTTTCCACCTAAAAAATAAATGCTTTTATTCTTGAGGTATGCCAGTTCAATAAGTTTGCACATTAAGTCATATCCGGCTACTCTTTCCTTAATGGGCATGCCATAAAACTTTGAAGCTATAACCACACCTATACCATCCGGTACAACTAAATCACCATTATTAAGAATCTCGGCAAAGGAAGGCTTTTTTACGGAATCTAGTAATATTTCACTATTCGGCGTAAAAATCATATTCAAGCTTTCACCATCTAAATAACTTTCCAGTTTAACTGCCGCATCTATTAGTGTTATATTGTCAATTTTAACACCGACAATATCAACTGTATTTCGCATTATTTTCTTCACCTCTCGTAAAACATAAACCGGTGTTGATTAATTGGCATTGCTTTAACAATGGAGATCTCATCAATTCCTAGTTATTTATATGTCTCTCCATTAACTCAAAAGCCAACCTGACATTTTCCTTGGTCAACCCTTCCAGTTCTGCCATCCTTGTATTTAACCCTTTCTTCTCATTATCATAATTCCCCATGATGCTATCCGATATTTCATTTATATTTTTGCTTATAATATTTTCCACATTACCTGCAGCCGGTTGTCCTATATATTCAAGATAACCCTTCACCTTTGGGTCATAAATAAGGCCTATCATAGGTGTAGCAGCGATGGAAGAATAAATTAGAGTGTGAAGCCTCATAGCCATAACCAAAACTAACCGTTCCATAATCCCGATTAATTCTTCCGGCAAATATACTTTTGAAAGTGTTTTATAAGGTATGTTAAGTGCAGGCACAAAACTTTTTATAAATTCGTTATCATCACTGTTCATCGGTATAAACAGAGGTGTAAGGTTATGCTCGTTATATATGTATTCTAATGAACGTGCCATTTGCTTATTAAAATCCTCTGAATGTATCCACTTCCTAATGTTAATGCCTATTAATTTGACTCCTTCTGAAATATCCTCTTTTTTAAATATATCATCAATAATATGTACATCGGCCGGCTCGGTTGTTAAAACAGGATCTGCCGTCACAATTATTTCGGGCTTACCTATACCTAATTCATTTAACAGCTTTAATGAGTGTTCTTCTCTCAATGTTATTAAATCTACCTTGTTTATTATCTTATTTACCCTTTTTATATTTCTCGCGGATTTTATAGGTCCTATTCCGTTGGCATATAGCATGACTTTCTTTTTATAATGCAAAGCGGTTTTTATAATAAACAAATAATACAATAGGGATCTGGTGCTGGTTTGGTCTTGTAATAGGCTGCCTCCTCCGCTTATAAACAAATCACATTTCTTTATCTCCCTAAAAATATCTATTAAATTTACACGGTTTATTGCATTTATATCGTATTCTTCGCTTGTTCTTCCGGCATTATTAGATAAAGCGGTAATTTTAATATTGGAATTATAATTTTTGAAATCTCTGACAATAGATTTTAAAATCGCTTCATCTCCGCTGTTTCCGAATCCATAGTATCCGGATATTACAACAGAAAGATTGTTTTGGTTATGAGCTGAAATGCTATTATAAATATTAATATGAAGTGAAGCCAAGTTTTCCAAAGAGTAGTTTGCTTTTGCATGTGCTAATAATTCTCTGCCGAAAATACTTCTTTTACCTTTATCATCTATCAACGACTCCAATTTTACTGCCAATTCCTTGCTGTCTCCAGCCTTAAAAAGATATCCGTTTTCACCGTCTTTTATCAGCATAGGAATTCCACCAACAGCAGTGGAAATCGTAGGTTTAAAGAGTTGAGCGCCCTCCAACAAAACATAAGGGAAACTTTCACTATAAGAAGTCAATACATTTATATCAATGGCATTTAAAAAGTCATAAGGATTTTCCACAAATCCAATAAAATGAATATAATCTTCTATACCCAATTTCTTAACAAGACCTATAAGTTCCGGCATCTCATCCGGATTGCCTGTAATTAAAAAATGGGCATCTTTGTTTTTTGCCAATACCATAGCGGCGGCTTTTATAAATATCTCATGACCCTTTACCGGATGAAGCCTTGCTAAAATCCCGATTATTGTTTTGTTATGTAAATGAGATAACCCTTTTTCTCGAAGGAAGTCTTCCTTACTTCTATAACTTATGCTCTCGCTGTAATCAATGCCGTTATAGACTGTGTAAACTTTGTCTTCGGGAAATCCCCTGCCTATAAGCATTTGCCTGAAATCCTCTGATACACCTATGAAATAATCGAACTTCTTTAATGCGAAAATATTCAAATTGGTATAAATCAAGTGTTTATAAATATTACCCTTGAAATCCAACATAAAATCACTATGTACCGTTGTGACGCAAGGGATATCAGTTTTCTTTTTTATAAACCGGGTTATGAAGTTAGCTCTGGCGCCATGGGAGTGAATAACATTAAAGTTCTCTTCCTTTATTATTCTTATAATCCTATCAACTACCTGTAAATCATATCTTTTTTCCTGCTCCATAACATATACATCAATGCCCATTTGCCTTCCTTCTTCTGCAAAAGGCCCCTCCATAAAACATATAAGCTTGACATTAATAGTTTTTTGAAGCTCCTTAATCAAGGTCAGAACGTGGGTCTTGGCTCCGCCCACATCTCCGCCGCTGATTAAATGCAATATTTTTAACATTACCTCACTCCTGTAATTCAATGCCCTTATATGCGGGCACTCTGCCTATTATTATGTTCCTCAATTTAAATTTTGATAACAGTAATACTACTAAAACAGTCAGCATCCATCCGGCGGCTGCTAAAAGTATCAGTGTGCTTACTCTGCTATACCCTAAATAAGTAGGATATTTATTGATCAGTTTCACTTTAATTAATTCTAATATAAAAGGGTGTAAAAAGTAAATTCCCAAGGAATAGGTACCACAATCCTTTAAAATTTCCTTTACCTTATTTTTATTACTATAAATTTTCTTCCCGAGCCATATTAAAACAGCCATAGTACAAGTCGCATATAACATGGTCAAAGGTCTGATGGAGCCGTATCTCTCATAAAAACTCCTGCCCTGGTTTTTAAAGACGCTATAATAGGCCTCACCGATATATAAGAAAACTGAAATCAAATATAAAAGCACTATTTTAAATTTGTTTTTATCAATAAATCCTGATACTTCTTTATAATGGAGGGCCAAAAGTCCGCCTGTAAAGAAATAATAAAACCACCCGAATATACTTTTCCAATAATAGGTGTTAAACAAGTTCACTAATAAATATTCGCTTTGCGCCTTTAAGTAGAATTCATAAATTAGTATAAAACCTTGCGCTATCGTACATAAAGTAAAAAATAAAAACGGTCTTTTTTCCATAGGTCTGATTAAAAACTTTATGAACAGCGGGTATAGCAAATAAAACTGAAAAATCAGAAAGATAAAATACAAATGGGGATACGCGTTGCCTAATGCTGCACTTTTAACATATTCTAAAAAATCTATGCTGATTGTTCTATAATCATAGAATAACCGGTTAAATGGTGTCCATAAAATATATGGAAAAACTGCATAGTATAAAAATGACCATAGTAAATAAGGCAGCAATATAAATTTCAGCTTTTTATTATAAAACATCATCGTATCGAATTCTTCGAAGCTTCTATAATTATAAAACAAAACAAACCCGGAAATCATCATAAATACCGGTGTGCCGAATCTGAAAAATTGATTAATAAAAATTCCTAAATGCATAGCCTTGCTGCCATATAGAGAAGACATAGCAAAAGCCCCGCTTAGATGTATTAAAAATATGCCCAGTGCACATATAGCCCTTATATAGAATAATTCTTCCACTCTTTCTCTTCTCAAGTGAACCCTCCTAAAGCCTTATGCCTCATCGATGCTTAAGAAATGTTTTAGTACTTTAATATTATAGCATATTTTTATAAGGTTGTTTAAAATATTCTGTTTTCCGTTCTTTTCCGATGTATTAACGAAAAAAAAGTGGCTAAGCCACTTTATTTTTTCTTTAATTCAAAGGTTTGTTTAAATTCCGGATTCAAACCGTTCCCTGCTTTATCCCTTAACCTCAGCCAAATCTCATGTTTGCCTTTATATAATCGATCTGACATTTGATGGGTTATAGTTCCGGTCTGCTCGTCATATTCTGCCAAAACTTGTATGTTATCCAAAAGAAGAACAATTGATTTCGGGTCTATTCCTTCGCCCTTATCTTTTACTTTTATAACGATTTCTTTAGGTATTTCCGTAAGCTCTTCTTTATCTGCTATGTTTATCTCAACAACTACAGGATTGTAATAGTCCTCTCCCTCTTTATAGAGAGCCGTCAAGTTATCAAAGTAAATAACACTGTCAGTTTTCTTTTCTTCATTTGGCTCGGCTACATAAATCTGTTCTAAAGCTATAGGGAATACTTCGTCTTTTGGAATCTCCGCATAGGCATATTTCCAACCCTTCCAGTTCAGATTCCCTTGACTTGTATAATTTACAACTTTTCTTTCTCCGTTGCCGTTTATATAGGTACCTCTGAGCCAATTACCCGGTCCATTGCCATGTACCCATACCCCGATTTCAATAGGCTTCCCGGGAACAGTTATTCTTTCTTTAAAATTCAAGTAAGCGGCGGAGGTACCTTCTTCCTCGGTATTCATACTATACTCAAATTTATAGGATGAAGCACCTAATATCACCGGTTCTTTATCTTTTGACTGTCTTCCCGATACAGCAGCCCTGATACTCTTCAACTCAATATTATCTTCATTTTCAAAACCGTGGAGAACAATCGGCATATTACCTATCTTACCGTCTAAAACTGATGTAACGGAGTCTATCTTAGCCAATACCTTGCCTTCTATCATATTTTTACCTGCAGTAAACACTCCCGATTTGTCAACTTCTCCAAAGCCTTCACTAACTGCCCATGTTATTGCCGAAGGGCTTATTATTATTTCTTCTCCGACATCATTATAAGCTCTGGCTTGCATCTGAACTTTTTCCCCGGGTTCTATGTTTATATAGCTATTTATAATTTTCAAAGAAGCAACTTTGTCAAGCACTTCTACTTCTATTCTGCTTTTTGATTTGCCGATTGCGGCTTCAATATAGCCTTTTCCGGCAGTGCCGCCCGAAGTAAATAAACCTTCACTATCGATTTTACCGATTCCCTTGCTTATAGTGTATTTCAGCTTATTTGCCTCTACATCCACTCTGTTAAAATATTGGTCCATAGCATAGGAGGAAGGGCTGTAATTACTGTTTTTAAAAATCTTTATTGAATTCTTTTCTAAAAAAACGTATTTTGGATCCGACAAAGGTGCATCAGATATTATTTGTATTGAATTGGCTACGTTCCTTTCCCTTCCGTCGGACGGTGAATTAACAAGTTTCGCCGATATGTTGCCCTGTTTCCTGGCTATCATAGCAGTGGAGCCGCCGCCGTCAAAATTCAGGGCGTTTTCAATTCCTTGTTCCAGCATATAATCTGCCAGTTCATAAAGAGTCATACCATCACTGTAACCTTTTTGTCTTCCGTCAACAGTAACTAAAACCACCTGCCCGCCTTTTATGCCTACGGCAGTTCTGGGGTGCCTGGTTTTTGCATCTATTCTGCTTGCTATGTCATCGGATATTTCACCGTTTATTAAAAGCCTTGGGGTGCCTGAAATAACATGTTTGATATCTTTTCTGCTGAAATTAATCTCGAAACTTACTTCGTCACCTTCTTTAAGCCTGTTAAGAAACTCCGCTGCCGCGCCTTGTCCTGATAGAACGACTCTGTCCTCGGGTATTTGTATGGATTCCACATCTTTATATATTTCCTCTACAATCCCTGTATAGTGTTCATTTCCTTTAATAGGCAGCTCCAATCCTTTTACGATTACTTCGGTTCCTTCTCCTTTGGTATTTGTCGGCTTACTAAAAGCCGGAGTATACAATATCAATTGATTATCCCATCTAACTCGGTTTACCCCGGAGATATCATATTTCTTTTTTTTAATTTGCACAAAACCGTTCATTTCGATATCAGCAATAAAGCAGTTCCCTTTATTTGTGACACCGAACACCGTATTTCCGTTTAAAGCGGTTCTTATTTCACCGTCTATTATGTTTGTTCCCGACGGCAACCCCGTCAGTTCATTAGTATAAAAAAAGTCTCCGTTTACCGCTCCGACTACCCTGCTGTCATCTCGATTTTTTTGCTCTGCCTGCTTAGATACGGTGGCAGTGCCTATTGCCCTGCCGTTGTCCCCCGCTTCGACCTTTATATATTTAGTGCCTATTGCGGTTTCAACAGTATTTATATTGAAAATATTTTTTTGAGTAGTTATCTTCGTTTGTTTGTAATATGTACCCGGTCCAATTTGTTGAACGCTTTCTTCTATAATTTTTTCTTCAACAGCATCATTATTTTTTGCTGCATATAAAACATTTGAAAAAAGCATGATGAAAACTAATAGAAAAGATAAACTGCTTTTAAATTTTCTTCTTAACTTCATATAAACTACCTCCAATGCAAAATATTAAATCTATTATATCATTCTTATTAGACCCCAAATATTTCTTATTTGTTACAGTTTTCCTATAAATTCTTGTGTTTCCGTTTTCTCATGAATATCTATGGTCCTGGCTGAGGTTATAAAAGCGGCAAATAACCAAAACAATATTACAGACTTTGGCATATATAAAATGTGTTCCGCCACACCGTGAACCATAATTGATAAAAATCCTGCTAAAAGTCCGGTGGAAATATAGCTTAAATATTTATCTTTAGATTTCATTATAAACTTAACTGAATGAATAAATAAGGATAAAATAGCCCAAGCAAATGTCAATAACCCGAATATGCCCATTTCCGCCATTATTTCTAAATACATATTATGGCTATGCCATGTCTTAGTACCCTTTATACTGTATTCATAAAAAGTATTCCTAAAGGCCCAATATCCGTACCCTACGCCTGTAACCCAGAAATCTTTTATCATTTTTATTGTACCTTCCCAAATGTAAGTCCTGTATTCGTTAGAGCTGTCTTTTATATTTCCGATGGTGCTAATCCTTTGCAATACAACTTTTGGGGCAAGAGGTATACTTAGAACACCGCCGGCTAAGAAAAAAGGAATAAATTTTAACAGTTTTAAAAAAACAAACAGCAACATACCCGCGGCAAATCCGAGCCAGGCGCCTCTTGAAGCCGTCATAATAAGACAGACAAACATAGTTCCTGCCAAAGCCGCGGCTATTAATTTATTCAACCACTTTTTATAAACAAATACTAAAGCAATAGCAGCAGGCAGAATATGCTCTAAATATTCCGCAAATACATTGGGATTACCAAAGGTTCCGATAACTCTTGTTTTCAAATCAGGGTTTAACTCCACGTCAACCCATGCTTTGCTTGTAGTCCCCAAAGTATAATACTGCATAATCCCATAGCAGGACATTATAAATGCTGTTATTATGAAAAACTTTATCGCTCTGTCAAGCTGCTCTTTTGTTTTAATCGTGTTTATGATAACAAAATACAAAGCGATGCTTACAACGCTCACTATCAAGTTTTGCAGGCTTAAAAACGGTGATACTGAAATGATAGTCGTAATTATTTGAACTATAGTGAAAGCCAATAAAGGCACTGTTAACGGATCAGAAACAAAACTGAAATCACCGGTTATAAAAACTTTAACAATATATGAAAACACAACTAATGTTGTGAGAATAAGCATTGCCTCATTCGGCAAAAATGGTATGGCAATTATGAGAGTGTATAATCCCCAAAGAGGGCTTTTTATTACTATGGTTGATGCCGCCGCTGCCCCGATAAGTTTTAAAACTAAACCCATTTCCAACCCCCCTTAATCTACGCTCATCCAAAATTCATATAAAGCATTTAAAAAAAAGCTGCTTTTAGTAATAGTTACAAGCCTTAATTCCTTTTTAAACTTAAGTCTTGACGTGAACTTTTTTATTATTCTTAAATATTTACTATAATTAACAGCTTCTTTGAGTGAAAAAAAATCAGCAATGCTTTTTGATGTATTGTTAGATATTGTTTTTATATTTTTAAAGAATAAGGAATTATTATGTATTTCATAACTAAAAAAACCGGAGATTATCTTGCCAAAAACACTGTCTCGCCAAATGTCAGCTAACCGCCGACAAAGTTTTAAAAAAAGGCTGCTTTGATAAGCCTTTTCAACCTTATTCGCGGAATCAACCATAAAAAGAATTATTTTAGATGTGTCTTTCATCGATATATCCCCTTATTCGTTTATTATTATATCGTAAACAAAACCTCTGGTACCGAATTTTTTGCCTTTTATCGCCGCGGTATATCCTACCCTTATTTCCTGCCCTCCCATATAAACACCTGTCTTACTGATAACTGCATCCCCTTCTATGTAGACTTTTACATCTAAACGATTTGGTATCTCCGCCTCCACAAATCTGCCGTCAGCCGTTTCCGCCATTTTCAAGGCAGGCATTGCTTCCTTTTTTATAATCTTTCCGTAAACACTGTTTTTATCATAGTCCTTTGCTATTTCTCCTTCTTCGATAGCATTATATGTAACATCCCTTACTTCCTGAATAAAATATACCATGGTGACTTTCTGTGTGTTAACAGCTACTGTAGGGTTTACTCTGAATACCTTATAAGCACCGAACCCTATGAGTACAATTAACATAACACTGATAAACAAATCAATTATATTAATGATTCCGAATAACCTTCCTTTTTCGTCTATTATTTTCATACAGACACCTCCGTTTTTTATCCTATTATGATTATTCCCAAATTATCTAAACATACTGCCTTCCCCTTTGCTCTTCATTGCATTTGTATTTTGAAAATCGGCAATTTCCTTTTTTAATCCGATACCTTTAAAATAAGCAGCAACCATAAAATAAATACTATACATTTGCCTGAAGCTCATCCATATGTTGTTTTCCTTATTGTATTTTTTATAGGCTTTTTTATAGGCGGTAATATTGAGTTCTCTAAATAATTCTGCGCCCTCTTCAGCCTCGGTTACTATTCCGTTTAATCTATCCATCAGCAATATAGACTCAAATGACATACTTTGTGATTCGTAAATCTTTAAAATATCTTCTTTATTGTCCAAGAAATTAGTACAGTCCGCATAATGTGTAACTCCATGCACCGTAATAGGTGAATTAATCTTATAAGCGAATAGCCTGCCTTTATATTCTATCAATCCCAAAGCATTTATAAGAATACCGCTTACCGCACTGTGATCTTTATGCCCATCAAGGAAATAGGGAACCAAAATAAGACCCGGCTGAAAAGTTTTTATTATTTCCGCTATTTTAGCGGCAGCTTCTATATCCTTATGATCTAATGCACCATCTTCTCTATCCAAAAATTCAGGCTGCTCCATACCCAAGTTTTCGGCCACTTTCAAAGCTTCCGCTTTTCTGATCCTTTTCAATATTGTGCGTTCCGTATCTTCGGAGCTTTTAGATCCATCTGTAAAAAAAACTGATTTAACCTTGTTTCCTTTTTTTAAAGCCTGCTGAATAAAACAACCGCAACCTAATATTTCATCATCTTGATGGGGTGCTAATATAAGTATTTTATCACCGGTTAAATATAGCGCCTTCAACTTTTTGACTTTTCTTTTCATTATGTACAAGTACAGACCTAAAACAATCTTGTTAAATACTATTACAGGCTTCGCCAGAACCTTCTTTACAAAATCTCTCATACAAATCCCTCACCTTTTTCTATATATAATCCGAATCTCCAATGGTAATAAACCAGCTATCCTGATTATATATAGAATCCTCCATGGCTTTTATATTGCCCGCCACAGGTAATGCCGCAAGCACCGCAGGTGACCTTAATTGCAGGAATCCAAGCTTTTTTAAAGCTTGCGCATAAAACCAATGATTCAACATCCAGCAAGAAACTGCACATACTCCAATGTTTCTAAAATAATCTTCCAATGCGCCAATTAAAATGCCGGAAGCTTTATTGTGCTTTTTAATACAAATTATATCCGCTATATGTCCTAAAATAAGCTTCTCTCCGTTTTTTCCAACCTTCACTTCTATTGTGCCAACTATGTAACCAATCAGTTTTTCGTCATTATAGACTGCAAAAACTTTATAATCGTCAATACTCTCGAAATACCTCCAATTTAGATACTGAGAGCTTCTAACGACTGCAATGGGAAAATCATCTTTAACCGTTTCCCATAATTCATCATAGTTATCATCAAAAAGCTTTATCTCTTCGGCTTCATATTCAGTTCCTTTACTATTTATCACTGCTGTGGCTTTACCATAGATGTCTAACAGATTTCCTCCGGAAAGTTTTAAAACATTATTGCCGGTAAACATGCCTAAAGCTTTTTTACCATCTAATACTTTTAAATATTGAGGAATATCGCAAACTTTTTTAATGTTGACCTTTTTAATCGATGCCATTAAGGCAGCTTGATTGGGAAAATTGAATCTTAGCCCAAAACCCTGTTCTTTCAGATCCTCCAAAGACATCAGAGACAAACTTTCATAAATATTTTGTCTTCTGTAATCTTTATCAACCATGGCATCAACAGGCTGTCCCGCCATTATATTCTTCCCAAAAAAGTTCATTTTATATTTCATAGTGCAACTATAACCTATAATCTTTTTCTCACAAACGGCTAACTTGATTATAGACTCACCATTTGGGTTACCGATATTCTTCCATTTGAAATATTCAGGGCTTATATCTTTACCGAATACATTTTTGTATAACCTCTGTGATTCCGGCCAATAGTTTCTATCATAATCTTTTATATTATAAATCGGTTCCAAGTAACACCCCCCTAACCCTTATGTCCTTATAATATTATATTGCCACAAACCCTTCCTGTATATCAAGTAACCGTATATGCAAACCAACAAATTGCTGAAACTCATAGAGAACCAAATTCCTGAGGGGCCTATGCCGGTAAAATATTTAAAAAACAAAATCATAGGCAACCTGATAAACCACAAACGGCCGATTTCCATAGCCATAGAGTATCTCGTGTGTCCGGTACCTTGGAAAAAACCCTGCAAAACACTGAAAATTCCCATAAGAGGCATGGAAACAGTAATATAATTAAGATATGTAATGCCTTGGGAAATTACTGTGATATCGTCTTTAGACTGCATAAAAAAGTTTATTACAGTTCTGTTCTTCCATAATAGCATTATACACCCTATTACAGAAAAAGAAATCGTAAGGTTCAAAGACTTTATAAAGGCTTCCTTTGCCCTGCTTATCTGATTGGACCCTATGTTTTGTCCTATTATAGATGTAAGTGCGGCGCCCACTCCCATTGCAGGCTGCATAATTAATGCCGTTATCCTGTTAACCATGCCGAATGCTGCTATGGTAGCCGTACCGTATGAAGCAATAAAACTGTTCAATACAATAAAACCGACAGCCGCACCCGATTGTCCCACGCTGGATGGCAATCCGACTCTATAAATCTTTTTTATTATCCTTTTGTTAAATTGAATATTTTTAAAACAGGGTTTAATGAAGTTCCCTGATTTCATTAATATATAGAATCCGGCAAAAGCGAGAATTGCCTTTGAAATCAGTGTTGCTATTGCAGCTCCGGCAATTCCCATATTAAAAGTAAAAATAAATACCGGATCTAATATGATATTTAAAATCGCACTTATTCCGCTGAGAATTGTAGGTATAACCATATTGCCCTGGGCATTCATTATAGAATTGACAACAAAAAACATATAAGTAAAGGGCATATCTAAAAATGTTATTTTTAGATAAATAATACTGTATTCGGCTAATGAACCCTGAGCTCCCATAACCTTTATAATAAAGGGACTTAATATATATCCAAGCGCCGCAAACAAAATAGATACTATTAACGATATTACGGTTATTTGGGTTGCATAGTCCTTTGCACTGTCATAATCCGATGCACCTATCAGTTGCGACAGTATGGAAGTGCCCGCAATAGAGATACCTATTCCTAAGGATATAAATAAAAAGGCAACCGGAAAAACAAAAGCCGTTGCTGCGAAATGAACCGAACTGATTTTGCTGACCCAGATACCGTCCGCCAAATTATATAAGGTTTGAATAAGATTATTGATCATTATGGGCAAGGATAACGAAACGATTACTTCATATAGATTCCCTTTTAAGATTTTGTCTCTCTTATCGAGTACGTTCATTGAATTCCTCCAAGGTTTATTTCAATATATAGCTTCCTTTTATGATTAAAAACACTTCTCCGTCTGCCTTAACACCTCTGCCATCATCTCTGGATGAAATAAGCATATGATTTAAAACAATAGCCTCACCGTTTTTTAGGTCCTTAGCAGCCGTTATATCGGATAAACCCCCGTTTTTACCATATATAGCCGATGTTTTGCCCGATCTTATTATTAATTCCGCTCCTTCACCGCTTAATAATATCTGGCCTTTTTTCAATTCCACAACTTTGAAAGTCAATGCATTTTCTACCTTTTCCTTAAGATCATTAACTATCCCATCCATCTTTTCCAATTCAAGCATCATATCATCAATATCGTTTCTGTTAAAATCAAGATTTGAATCAAGATAATACTTTATCTGCTCTATCTTTTTATCCACAAAGCTTAGAGTAACTATAGGGTCTCCCTCAGAACCGGGCTCTGCTCCGTCTGCTGAGCTTAATATAAACAACGAAACTGAAACAATTAATACTGTTATTAAGGCTACCGCTAATTTTATCTTTTTACTGATTTTTTTCATCAATTTTTCCTCCCATCAACCCTTTTAAATTATAATTCGCTAATATCAGCTAAAATCCTGTATTTTTACAAAATTATATTTAAGAGTATGGCTTGACCGATATTTAGAAACCAAGACAAGCGGTGAAATCGCCGCAAATATAAAAAGAGCTCGCGCTCTTTTATCCGTTATATTCTTTTAGACCGAAACTAATCCCGATACTGTCATCAACTTTATTCATTAATTCATCGGAAAGGAATCCTATTTTCTCTCTTAGTCTTTTCTTATCTATTGTCCTAATCTGTTCCAACAGTATTACCGAATCTTTTGCAAGTCCGTATTCTTCAGCACTTATTTCTATATGCGTAGGAAGCTTTGCTTTATTTATTTGCGATGTAATGGCTGATACTATAACAGTGGGACTGTATTTATTTCCTATATCATTTTGTACCACGAGAACCGGTCTCGTTCCTCCCTGTTCCGAGCCTACAACGGGGCTCAGGTCGGCATAGAATATGTCTCCCCTCTTTACAATCACATTATTCACGCTCCGCAAGCCTGGATTCGTAATTACATATACATTCTTGATCGGCACATAGCCCGACTTCAGCTAATGTTATATTTATCTGTGTCATTTCTATATACCCTTTTTTCATGTTTTCAGTAAAGTTAATCCTTTTAATTTCTTTTAAATAATGCTTCATAGCCTTCCTCACAAATTCGCTTCTATTGCATTGTTCAATATAACTCATGCTATCTACTTCTTCTAAAAGGCTGCCCGGTAAGCTTATAACAATCCTTTTACATTCTGCCACACTAGCACCTCCAGTATTTCTTTTGTCTGACATTTTATGTATGAAACAAAATACCCGCTCTGCAACAGTCTCTCATGAATCTATGCTATCCACATATACACTATTATATACCAGCATTTACATTAAAGCTATACATAATATCTGCCATTTGAACCCTCAAACGCAAAAAGAAGGTTCGTGTTTAAATCAAAAATATATCTTTTAGGCCCTATATTAAAGCATATGTTAGTACGGATATATATAATTCACAATATTAACTATTTCTCCGTCTTTTATATAAACCCTGGGTACTCTTCTACCTACCATGCAAACTATTTCATAATTTATGGTGCCTAGCATATCCGCTATTTCATCGATTGAAATAAATGCACCTTTTTGCTCACCGTATAATACTACTTCATCGCCTACATTAGCATCGTCAATTTCTGTCACATCTATCATGCATTGATCCATGCATATCCTGCCGGCGATAGGTACACGCTTACCACCGATTAGTGCATCGGCCTTACCCGAAAGCATTCTGGTATATCCATCCGCATAGCCTATAGGTAGTGAGGCTATCTTGGACTTCTTTGAAGCTATAAACTTCCTCCCATAACTGACACTCTCATCTTTTTTAATTTCTTTCACATGGCTAATACGTACTTTTAACGACATTACCTGCTTTAAATCTATTCTATCAAGCATAACATCTTCAGATGGCGCCAATCCATATAGAATAATACCTGCCCTCACCATATCCAAATGCATATCCGGCAAGTCAATTATGGTGGCGCTGTTTCCGCAGTGTCTCACATTAATTTTTACGCCTTCCTCTTCAAGCCTGCTAAACATCCATTTGAATTTATCAAATTGCTTGTAAGTATAACCTTTGTCCGTTTCATCTGCAACGGCAAAATGTGTAAACATGCCTTCAATGATCATGTTCGGCAACTCCGATATTCTTTTAACCAAATTTACCGCATCTTCATTTGGTATCAGGCCTATTCTGCCCATCCCCGTATCAATTTTAATATGAATTTTAGCATTTCTATTTTGTTTAACGGCCTCCTTTGATATTGCTTCCGCCACATCATAAGAATATACCGCCTGCTCAACATCTTTTCCCACTAAATCTTTTGCCCTTTCGGGACCTGTGTATCCCATAACCAAGATTTGTTGTTTTATTCCGAATGCTCTCAGCTCCAAAGCTTCATCCAATACCGCAACAGCAAACCTATCCGCGCCGTTTTCAAGCAGAGTATCGGCGATATACTTGGCACCGTGACCGTACCCGTCGGCCTTAATTACAGCTGTTATCAAGGCATTTTTATCTGTCAGCTTTCTTATTTCCCGCATATTATGTGCCAAATTGTCAAGGTTTATCTCAGCCCATACAGGTCTGATTTGTTTTAAATCATACATTTTTTGACCTCCTTTGTATTCCCCATAGATTTAAGGTTTAGTAACTCCATAATATATAAAACAACTGAATTTTAATAAGTTGTAAGTATAAAGAATATATCCAAATTTGTCGGCGTATAACTTATTTAAATGCAAATCGAAAGACTATATATCCACAATATCCTTAATTGCATATGGAATAAACCTGATTATATCGGTTGATGTCATGCCCCATTGTCCTAATCCCCCGGCTGCTTTATCCCCGGCCAGCCCGTGTATATATGCACCGCATGCTGCAGCATGTTGCGGTTTTAATCCCTGTGCCGCCAATGCTGTTATAACGCCTGCTAAAACATCTCCGGAGCCGGCTGTTGCCATACCGGGGTTACCAGTGGGATTAATCCATACTCTACCTTCCCGTGTGGCTATGACAGTATGATAACCTTTTAAAACTACAGTTACTTCATATTCCTTGGCAAATTCCTTAGCAAGGCTTATTCTGTCTTTTTGCACTTCGTCGGTTCCAATTCCCAATAGCCTTGCCATTTCACCGGGATGGGGGGTTATAATAATTTCTCCCTTTCCCTCTCTAAGAACCGCAGGGTTCTTTGACAACGCATTCAATCCGTCTGCATCAATCACCAATGTATTTTTATATTCCTTTATTAATCCATATAATAAGTTAAAAATATCATCGCTTGTTCCGAGACCGGGCCCCATTAGCATAGCTGTTGATTGGTCAACGCTTCTCATTATTTCTTCGTAACTATCAATTGATAAACAGCCTTTGGTATCTTCGGGCAGACCTTTTGTAATCACTTCCGGAATTTTGCCGCTTACTATACACATCAAACTTTCAGGTACAGCCAAGACGACTATCCCGGCACCTGTCCTGAGTGCTCCTTCAGAGGCAAGAAGTCCGGCTCCTGCCATACCTTTTGATGCAGCAATAATCAAAACTCTCCCGTAAATGCCCTTATGAGAATCACTTTTCCTATGTCTGAAAAACCTCTTAACAAAATTTCTTTCAGTAAAAAGTGATTTCATATCATCTTTTCTTATCTTTGAACGCTGACTAATGGATATTCCGCCTGATGCCTTCATTTGTCGAGACGAGCATACTTTCAATATCCATCCACCTCTTTTCAAGAGAAACTTCCGCAACAGCTGTAGCCGCCGCATAATTTTTACAATGGCTCACACTGACGTGGATTAATCCTATATAATTGCTGTCTGCAAATTCTTTTACCTTGCCGTTCAATTTAACATAAGGCTTCCCGTTTGCGTCTCTGATTATTTCAACATCTTTCCATTTAAACTTGCTGAGACCGGTTCCTATAGCCTTAAACACAGCTTCCTTTGCCGAAAAGCCGCCGGCAACATTTTGGGGATTCCAATGTTTATATTCATAGTATTCCAATTCCTCAGCGCTGAATAATCTATCCATGAGCTTCGGATACTTTTCAATTACTTTTTTAATCCTATTAATCTCTATAATATCAGTACCTATACCGTAAATCATCATTTGGCACCTCCGATAATAATATAATCGGTCATATAGGTTATTATTCTACATTGAATTATTTTATCCTCCAAAAACTAATTCAATTGCAACCAATGCTGCAGTATTTTATTCAATTTAAAACATAGAGAATGCCGGTACATAACCGGCACCCATTAGCAAGCACTGCTCGCCTTTATTATCACTTTTTATGACCATCGAAAATTACTTAACCACGATATTTATCAATCTGCCTTTTACCACGATTATCTTTACAATACTCTTACCGTCAATAAGCTCTTTTGTCTCATCGTTATTCATTACTATTTCTTCAATCTTAACAGCATCAGCCTCTGAAGGCACCATAATCCTGGACTTCACTTTGCCGTTAATCTGTACGGCAATTTCCACTTCATCCTTTATAAGAGCTTTATCATCCCATTTGGGCCAGGGCTGATTGAAAACAGAATAATCATATTTCATTTCCTCCCACATCTCTTCGGCAAAGTGCGGTGCAAAAGGAGCTAAAAGTCTGATTAAATCCGCAAAGGTTTCTTCAAAAAGCAAACTATTCTTAACCTCTGCCTCCGTCTCATATTTATATAAAGCATTTAAAAGCTCCATCATTCTTGCGATTGCAGTATTGAAATGAAAATCTTCAGTATCCGTTGTCACTTCTTTAATGGCATTATGCCTCTCATAGAGCAATTCCTTTTCTTGTGTCCCGATACTGTTTATACCTTTTTCATCTTTCACCTTTATAACCTTTTCAGATAGCCTTTCTATCCTATGTAGGAATCTGGCTATGGCTTTTATAGCATCATCGTTCCACGGACCGCCTTCTTCATAAGCAAATCCGAACATTAAATACAGTCTGAATACATCTGAACCGTGTTCTTTTATATAGCTATCAGGGGAAATTACATTGCCTTTTGACTTGCTCATTTTATTTCCGTCTGCTCCTAGTATGACGCCTTGGTGTCTTAAGGATAAAAACGGTTCGTCAAAATCCAAATATCCCAAGTCTCTCAGGGCTTTGGTGAAAAACCTTGCGTACAATAAGTGCATAGCGGCATGCTCGGCACCTCCCACATATTTATCTACAGGAAGCATCTTGTTTATCCATTCTTTATTCCATGCCTCTTTTTCATTTTTATTATCCGGATATCGCAAGAAATACCAGGATGAACATACAAAAGTATCTAAGGTATCCGCATCCCTTTTCGCGGGGCCGCCGCATTTGGGACATTTTGTATTGATAAATTCATCGGATTTCCTGAGGGGGGATTCTCCGTCGGGAGTAAATTCAACATTATAAGGTAGCAAAACCGGCAATTCCTCTTCGGGTATCGGCACTGTCCCGCAATGCTCACAATAAACAATAGGAATGGGAGAGCCCCAATATCTTTGTCTGGAAACAAGCCAATCCCTTAATCTATAATTTATCTTCAATTGGCCTTTACCCTTTTCATTTAGCTCTTCAACAATCCTTAACATGGCATCCTTTGATTTCATTCCATCGAAATCGTTGCTGTTTACTAATACTCCGTAATCAACATAGGGCAACGGCGCATCACTGCCGTCTTCACTATCAATAACTCTGATAATAGGCAAGTTGAATTTTTCCGCAAATTCAAAATCCCTTTCATCATGGGCGGGAACCGCCATAACACATCCGGTACCGTATGTGGCTAAAACATAATCGGATATCCAAATAGGCAGTCTTTCACCGGTTAACGGGTGGTAACAATAAGCGCCTGTGAATACGCCTGTTTTTTCCTTAACCGTTGACATTCTATCAATTTCACTTTGCCTTTCCGCCCACTTTTTGTATTCGTCAACCTGCTTACGGCACTCATCCGTTGTAATTTTATCCACTATTTCATTTTCAGGAGCTAAGACCATATAAGTAATACCGTATAAGGTATCAGCCCTTGTCGTAAAGACTTTGAATTTTATATCGGAATTTTCAATTTCAAATTCTATTTCGGAACCTTCTGATTTGCCTATCCAATTTACTTGAATCTTCTTGGTCCTTTCCGGCCAATCAATATCATTGAGTTTTTCCAACAATTCTTCTGCATAGGCGGTTATCTTAAAAAACCACTGGGTTAAGTTCTTCTTAACTACTTCGGTTTCACATCTTTCACAAAAATTATCTATAACCTGCTCATTTGCCAATACAGTCTGACAGCTGGGGCACCAGTTAACGGGTGCTTCCTTTCTGTAAGCCAACCCTGCCTCATATAGTTTTAAAAAAATCCACTGGGTCCATTTGTAGTAATCCGGAGTACAGGTCACAACTTCATAATCCCAATCAAACATTGCACCCATTTCCTTTAGCTGTTTTTCCATAGTTTCAATGTTTTTCATAGTTGAATCCTGGGGATGTATCCCGGTTTTTATTGCGTAATTCTCAGCAGGCAATCCGAAAGCGTCAAACCCCATAGGTTGGAAAACTTCATAGCCCTGCATTCTTTTAAACCTTGCCCAAGAGTCTGTCGGTCCAAAATTATACCAATGCCCAACATGCAAATTCGCGCCGGATGGGTAGGAAAACATTTCCATACAATAAAGTTTTTTATCCGCATTTGCGGGGTTAAAGCTGTATAGCTTCGTATCTTCCCACTTTTTCTGCCATTTTCTATCAACTTCTACATTATACATAACTACCACTTCCTATAAAATAATAAACCCCGCCTCAAAGAGACGGGGAATTCCCGCGGTACCACTCAAATTGGTTATATATATAACCCTCTTAAAAGGTCCCTGTAACGATGGGTATCGTCTTACCTTACTGTTATTTCAGGCAGCAGCTCCGGGGCGAGTTCAAAGCGTCTAAACTGCCATGTTTCACCTTATCATGGCTCTCTGAAAGTTTCAAGGCTCTTACTGGTCCCTTTCCTTGCATTTATAATATTGTATGAAATTCTACCGTATAATCTCGTTGTTGTCAATGATTTTGAAGTTATTTGTAGTTATTTTACCCCCCAATGGTTAATTTATCATGGGTTGAAAATGTTTTAGTCTCTTAAAGTGCCGAATAGCAACTTAATTTAACATGATTTAATAAAACTCATCGAAAGTTACAATAATAAAATAA
>CAYXAT010000023.1:0-21190 GCA_964462065.1 uncultured Clostridiaceae bacterium
CGCTTTCTTCTGACAATATTTCTGAATAGGAAAATATCCTCTTTATTTGTTAAATTAATTCCCTCATCCCCGATATAAAGATTGGCCGTCCTTTGAATCTTAGCAGTTTTCATACGGCTCCAAAAGATAATAACAGTAACTAAGGATGTTAAAAAGGGTACTATTGCCAAGATCACAGCAGCAACTTTTCTTTTTTCTTTAGGGTCACTTTTTATATCAATTGCTACACCGCGCCGGGCTGATTCTATGAATTCTTCGCAACTGTCTATAAATGTTGAAAAGCTTTTATAGTAATTGCCCTTGGATAAATCCGGCAGAAATCTGTTTTCTAACTTTTCTTTGCCGTAATCAGTAAAAGCTATGTTGCCGTAACCGTGAGCCATAATATCAAAGTCCCGCTCTGCCATACTTATCAGCAGCATGATACCGCTTTTGTCTTCACCGTAACCTAAATTATATTTATCATATATCCCTTGAGCATAGTCCTCTATCCTCAGTTCTCCCATATCTTTAACAGTTATAACCAAAATATCACATTCATTAAGTAAAGAGGCCGCCTCAGCCTTCTTATTCAATTCATCCTGCTCCTCCGGGGTCAAGAGTCCGGCACTGTCTGTAACATAATCCAATTCACCGGAGCCGGCATAAACATAAAAAGGAGAAAGCAAAGATAAAGTAAATGATAATATCAATAAAACAACTACTAATCTATTTCTCATTCCCGCCACCCCCTAAAATATGCCCGCAACATACATTACAAGACCCAATGCAGCTGCAACGCCGCCCCAAATACCGAAAAACCAGGCAAAAAGCCTACTCCGGGAAATAGGCAAATCCCCGATAAGCTTACCGGTCTGCCCGTTCATGGCAAAAATATAAATTTTACCCTTCCATTTGGTAGTCAGCATCCAGACCGGCAGCAGCGCATATTTTACTTCTCCATGTTTTTTTTGAATATCCGCCCAGTCCAAAGACCAACTATCATAGTTCAGTGTTCGGGCAAAAGCATCGATAGCACTATTTTTAATACGCTCATTTGCCCTGCCGGCACTTTGTTTGGCGTCAACATCATATTTATCCGCAAAGTATCCCGGTAGATATGTCGTGGAAAAAGTCTCAAGTTCTCTGTAATCAAATGGTTCAATTGCATCCATATGGGCATCCGGCATTTTTGTGGAACCGTCTACGGGTATTCTTTTAAAACATATTTCTCCCCATCGAGTAGCTCGATAGTGAGAAGTCTCTATTATATCATAATCCCCGGATACCCAGATACGGGTTCTTTTACCGCGGTACTGAATCTTTGCGTCGGCATCAAAATCAAAAAGCCAAAAAGGAACATAAATACCCTTAATCTCTTTAATATGATTCTCTTCTTTAAATAGTTTAGGCAAAAGAGGCTTTTTCTTATAGTATTCTTTTAAAGCCTTTACCGCCGCTTCTTTATTTAATTTAAAAGGTATCGCATAATCAGGTTTGAGATTCCCGCCTATTTTGCCGGGTACTACAACGGGATTTCCACAATATAGACATCCCGTGGCGACGGTATTCTCATCACAAATAATCTCCGATCCGCAGGAAGGACAATTATATACCCTTATGCCTTGAGCCTCTTTTTCACTCCATTCAGAACCGGCTGTATCCGTATCCCACTTTGGCTCGGATATGGCTTTTTCAGCTGCTTTATCTTTTTCCTCATATAAAAGTTCAATAGTGTCTATATCATATACATTTTCGCAATATTCGCAAGCAAGTTTACCCTTCTCCGTCGAAAATTTCAACGGACCTGTGCAATTCGGGCATTTATAGTTAGTAACCTGATCTCCCAAATCCTTTACCCCCAATCTTACCAAACTAAAGGCTCTATAAATGACCACCGCCTTCAGGCGGTGGCTTTATCTATTGTTTATCTTTTTCATCAAATACATCTCCGCACTCGGGGCAAAACTTAGGTGGGTTTTTAGGATCTTCCGGCTCCCAACCGCATTTATCACACTTATATAGAGGAGCGTCTATAGGTTTAGGTTTACCGCATTCCATGCAAAACCTTCCCTTATTTGATGCTCCGCAGGTGCAAATCCAACTGTTAGCGATCGGCTGTGCTTTACCGCAATTGGTACAGAATTTTCCCGTATTTTCGGAGCCACAAGAACAAGCCCAGCTTTTCTTAGATGCGGGACCCTCGGGTTCCGTCTTTTGTTTCTCCGCTCCCATTGCATACAAATTCTGTGCGTTCATACCTCCTACGTTACCGGCCATTCCCATCCCCATGAATGCCATAGCGGGTCCAGCCGTGGGATTACTTGCAGCTGACTGCATAGCAGTTGCTTGCGCACCCACAATGTGAGCAGCGGCTCTGGTTGGATCCATAAAGGCTACGTTTCGCTGTAATTCCTTTATCATTTTCTCGTCTTCTTCGGAAGCTTTAACAGAGGATACTCCGAAGGATATTATCTCAATTCCTCTAAGCTCTGACCATTTAGCCGATAAAACATCGTTCAGCGCTTGGGCAATCTCTTCCGTATGACCGGGCAATGCACTGTACCGAATGCCCATTTGCGAAATCCTGGCAAAGGCAGGTTGCAATGCGGTCATGAGCTCACTTTTCAGCTGTCCGTCTATTTCGCCGCGATTATATTCATTATCCACATTTCCGCTCACATTTGTATAAAAAAGTATAGGATTGGTTACCTTGTAACTGTATTCGCCAAAACACTTGATTCCGATATCCAGATCAATACCTGCCCTCTCATCCACCACACGGAAAGGCACCGGGCTGGGTGTCCCATATTTATTGCCTACCAATTCTTTTGTATTAAAATAATATATTCTTTGATCCTTGCCCGGGTCTCCCCCAAAAGTAAAACGTTTTCCTATCTGTGCAAAAACCGGTTTTATATTCTTACTCAAACCACCGTACATCACCGTCGGCTCACTGGATGTATCATAAACGAATTCTCCCGATTCAGCACAAATATCCACAACTTTTCCCTGCTCAACAATAATCATGCACTGGCCATCAGCAACAGCAATTATCGAACCGTTGGATATGATGTTTTCTTCGCCTTTTACATTGGAGCTTCGTCTTGTTGTTCGTTTCTTCCCTTTTGTTACTAAAACATCCACGGGTATTGAATCACTGTAAAAAAACTCCCGCCACTGGTCTGCCATTACGCCGCTGAATGCGCCTATTCCGGCTTTAAACAATCCCATACCGGCCACCCCTTCATTTTAATATTTTTTCTATTATCACAAATCAATTATAACAAATTTTAAGAAGGTTTTTGCACATTTGCAAAAACCTAAACAAGTCTTTCTTTGGCTTCGAAAATTCATCCTTAATGTAATAACCTTTCACTCCTGTTATAAATATATGGATTCCAATAGGTTTTTATTAAAAACCTTTTCAGCCTCATCCTCACTGATAGGCTTGCTGAATAAAAAGCCTTGAAGATAATTACTGCCGGCTTTTTTCATCTTTATGAACTCATCTTCCTTCTCAATACCCTCCGTGACTACCTTCAGATTCAACCCATGGGCAAGGGAAATTAGGCTTTCCAATACCCCTATACTATCAGACTTAATCAGCCTCACCATCAGGCTTTTATCCAATTTTATCTTGTCTATGGGCATAAAGGTTAAATAATTTAAAGAAGAATAGCCGGTACCAAAATCATCCAATGAAATCCCTATCCCTTTTTCTTTTAATCTGCTTAGAATACCTATTGTTTCAGATTTGTTTTCAGCAAATATGTTTTCGGTAATCTCTATCTCCAACAAATATGGAGAGATGCCAAATTCCTCAAGGGTCCTAACTATATAATCATCAATGTATATATCGTAAAAATGCTTTGGAGATAGGTTCACGGATATGGGCAGAGGCTCCAAGCCTTTATCAATCCATTTTCTTATTTGCTTAATTACCTCTTTAATAACCCATTTCCCTATGGGAAGGATAAGTCCGGTCTCTTCCGCAACCGGTATAAATATCTCGGGAGACATGCTGCAACCTTTGATTCTGAGCAATGCTTCAAATGAATAAATCTTTCCGGTTTCTGTTTCTATTATCGGCTGGTAAAGCATTTTAAACTCTTCTTTTTCAAGAGCATTTCTAAGCATAACCTCTATGTCTATTCTTGCATTAAAGCTCTCCTTCATCTTTTCGTTAAAAAAGAAAAACCTGTCTTTCCCTGTCTTTTTTGCATTCCCCAGGGCAATATCTGCCTTTATTAGCAACTCTTCTATCCTGTCACCATCCAAAGGATACTGTACAATGCCCATAGTAGCGGTTATACTGTTCCCCACATTATCTACATAAATTTTTTCTTTTAGACATTTTCTTAATCTTTCAATATGTTCTTTAATCTCTATTGGGTCATCCTCTTTTAATAATACAAGAAATTCATCACCGCCAAATCTGAATAGCGTTGACTTCTCACAGTCTACTCTTGTTAGATTAAATGCAATTTTTTTTAGCAGCTCATCTCCGTATGCATGTCCAAAAATATCGTTTATGTTTTTAAAGTCATCCAAATCCAGCAGTATCAAAGCGCCGCTACGATTCTCCCGCAATTCGGATATCATTATCTCTGTAAGTTTAAACCTGTTATATAACATAGTTTGTGAGTCATGCACCGCTAAAAATTCTATTCTTTCAGCATACTTTTGTATCTCTACGTATTGAGCTTTCAGCTCGGCTTCACTTATAGTCAGCCGATTTACTGTATCTTCTAATTCCCGATTTGCAGACTCAAGTTCTTCTTTATATTTTGTTTTTTCAGTAATATCTGTATATATAGCATATCCGCCTAAAACCTCATCTTTAGTATTTATCAAAACACCCCTTACCCTCACTTTTACAGGTGTTCCCTTTTTAGTATATCTTGTGGCTTCAAAATCCAAAACTGATTTTTCAAAAAGCGTATTTGTCATGTCCTTTGCTTCGGCTTTGAATTTCGGCGGCATAACCAAATCATCCGGGTCCTTCCCCAAACATTCTTTTTTGGTATATCCGAACATTCTTAGAAAGCTTTCATTAACATCAAAAATTACATGATTTTTATCAACGCATAAAATACCATCGGGGCTGCTAATAAATAAAGCTTCGTATCTTTTGAGCAACACCTCCTGTTGCTTTTGAATTCTTTTTATCTTGCTGATATCTCTGGAAATAGCCAATACAAAAATGACCGCTCCGTCATCATCAAAAACAGGAACGGCTTTGCCCCAGTCGTAATAATCCATTTTCGTGCTGTATGTCTCACCCTCAACGGAACCGTCATCGTTACGCTGAAATTTATGATAGCTTTTTTCCGTCTCTTCGTCCGGTCTTAAAACTAACTCTGCAAGAGTTTGTCTTTTATATCCGTAAAATATAATCGAATGGGCATAATCACTTCTGCCAATTATTTCTTCCTTGTATACTCTTGTGAGTTCCTCCATTGCCACATTCCATAGTACGATTTTTCCATCCTTATCAATAGCATAGAAAGGATCCGGCAATACTTCTATGACACTTTCTAAAAACTTTATTCTATCCATAAAGACCTGCCTTCCTTAGCCTTTTGAAATATCTAAAGACGTAGGTTTTGTTTATTCATTTTTTAAACATTTTTTCCGGAAGCGGCGGTAATTACAAAAACATCTTCAGCGCCGGCACCAATCAATAATTTACTGCATTCCTCAACAGTACTCCCGGTGGTAAAAACGTCATCAATTAACAAAATTCGTTTGTTTCTTATATTATATAACATATCAATATTAAAAGCATTAATAACATTAACTGTTCTTTCTATCTTATCCAGATTATATTGGTCTTTGGTTATTCTTACTCTTTTAAGACACGAACAGACCGGCAGTGAAATGTATCCGGATAAATGTTTCCCAATAATATAGGACTGGTTAAAACCTCTGAGAGACATTTTACTCTCATGTATGGGCACGGGGACAATAATATCCCCATTTAGAGCCTCTTTAACTATAATATCAGCCATGAACTTTGCTAATACTTTTCCCCCTTCTTTTTTACCGTCATATTTAAGTCTGTGAATAATCTCCTTGCCCCCGCCTTTATATAAGAAACAACTATAAGCCGCGGAAAAACTGTAGTCTCTTTCTTTGCAATCCGGACAGATATTGTCAGTATAACTGTCCTTTAAGCCCTTGCCGCATTTAACGCATCTCCTGTCATGAATAAACTCAATAGTCGATGCACAATAACTGCATAAGTTGTCTGAATCCTCTCTGCCGCACAGTATGCAATACTCCTTTTTTGGATACAAAGAATCTAAAAAGGAGGCATATAGCCATTTCATATTCAATCCCTCTTACCCAGTTTTAATAATTTATACTTAAGCCCGGAATACCTTTTTGTTATATAATTATTCCTGACCATGGAATAAATATATTTCTCCCCTCCAATGAGTACAACCATTTCTTTGGCTCTTGTAAGAGCTGTATAAAGGAGATTTCTGGTCAGCAACATAGGCGGACCCGGCATTACGGGCATTACAAGTACGGGAAACTCGGAACCCTGAGATTTATGCACCGTCACCGCATAAGAAAGCTCCAACTCATCCAAGTCCTTCGGTTCATATTTCACCAGACGATCCCCGTCATATAAAACTTCTATATATTGTTCTTCGTTATCTATTCTTGTAATTATACCCATATCACCGTTAAAAACCCCTTCACCCTCATAATCCTGAACAAGAGAACTCTGCCATTTCATCCTGTAATTGTTTTTTATCTGCATGACCTTATCTCCCTCACGAAAAATATTATCTCTGTATTCACGTTGGTTTTTAGTTAAATGTGGGGGATTCAAGGCCTTCTGCAGCTCGGTGTTCAGATTAAACACACCGCATAACCCCTTTTTCATAGGAGAAAGCACCTGGATTCCTTCCATTGGGTTATATCCGGAATATTTAGGCAAACGCTCCTTACAAAGCTCTTTTATTTTTTCCAATATGTCTTCTTGCCTGTCTTTTTTCATAAAGAAAAAATCCCTATCCTTAATATTTAAAACAGGCATTTCTCCCTTATTGATTTTATGTGCGTTAACTACAATCATACTTTCCTCTGCTTGCCTGAAAATCTCATTTAGCCGGACTACTTGTACCGTATCGCTCTCTATTATATCCTTTAAAACGCAGCCGGGACCCACAGAAGGCAATTGGTCTACATCTCCCACCAGAATAAGTCTGGTCCCTTCTGCTATGGCTTTAAGCAAGTTATTCATCAAAAGTATATCAATCATTGAGGCTTCGTCCACGATTATAGCATCCGCCTCCAATGGTGCGTCCTGGTTTTTTTGAAAAACCATTTCTTCTTCCGTTTCTCCGCAACCGTATTCCAAAAGCCTGTGAATTGTTTTGGCTTCTTTGCCGGTGGCCTCCTGCATCCTTTTGGCAGCCCTTCCCGTAGGCGCACACAGTAAAACGGTGAAGCCCATTCTTTCGAAAAGACGGAGTATTGTTTTAATCGTAGTGGTTTTCCCCGTGCCGGGACCCCCTGTGATTACAGATACACCATTTTTTAATGCTACTGTAACAGCCTCTTTTTGGTTGTTTGCCAATACTATGTCTTCCGATTCCTCAACCTTTGCTATTTCCTCATCTATATCGATGGTATTCTTATCTACCGGATAATTACACAATGATAAAAGTCTTCTTACAGTGCCCATTTCAGCCTTATGAAATGGCAAGGAATAAACAACTTTTATGCCGTCCATTTCTTCCACTACAATTTTGCTGTCCACCAAAAGTCTGATCAGGATATTCTCCACCGACTCCACCGGCACCTCAAGTAGATCCGCCGAATATTTTATCAATACATCCTGGGGCACATATGTATGCCCTTTTTGATGAAACTGTCCCAAAGTATAACGAGTACCACATGCTATACGAAATTCAGAATCTATGGGAACGCCTGCTGATAAAGCTATCTTATCAGCAGTTTTAAAGCCTATACCAAAAACATCCTCGGCTAAGTTATATGGGTTTTCTTTAATAATCCTTATGGTATCCACACCGTAAGTCTTATATATCCTGACAGCGTAAGCTGGACTGATTTTGTATCCTTCAAGGAAAAGCATTATATCTTTGAGCTCTGTTTGTTCCATAAAAGCGTCATGAATCTTTTCCGACTTTTTCGGCCCAATGCCGGGTACCTCGGTAAGCTTTTGGGGATTATACTGTATTATGTCCAAAGTATCCAAACCGAATTTTTCAATAAGCTTCTTAGCTGTCGCCGGGCCGATGCCGGAGATAAGCCCCGAAGCTAAGTATCTTTCAATACCGTTTAAGGTGGCCGGTGTGATCACTTGATAGGCTTCCATTTTAAACTGCCTTCCGTAATCCTGATGCTCCACCCATTGTCCCGCAACCTTAATGGTCTCGCCTATATTTATAAAAGGGAAATAACCAACAATTGTTGTTTGTTGTTTATTTCCCTCTATCTCCAGCACAGTATAGCCGTTAACTTCATTTCTGAACACTATCTCTTCAATTATGCCCTGTATTTCATCCATGATTTTACCCCATCAACAGTTTCTTTTAAGCATTCTCCCTTCTTAATTATAGCTTATATCAGAAAACCTTCAAGCTGTTTTTAAGGGTAGCAATTTCCCTGGCAAGTATGGCTATATCTGCTTTTGTTGCGGGTTTATCGTAAGTCGAATAGAGTTTCTCCAAGGTCTCCGGATAGGTTGTATAACCCCTTTCTTTTTTGTAGTATTCAAGTATCAGGCGAGCATTCTTCATATGTTTATTTATGGTTGACGCTCCGCACAGTACCCTAACCGTGCGGCCATCCTTTAGCATGACCTCCGTATTTTTGGTATTCTTTTTTGGGTTATAACCTTTAATGCAATTTAAGTCTATATAACCCATAGCACCGTCACTTCTGACCTCCGGAACTCTAACCTTCAGTTGCAAAAATATTTTATTAGAATTGATAGGTAGCGGCACGCAGTTTATGCTTCCGATTATTCGCCCGAACTTTTTTCTGCTGCTCTCGTAGTCTATTGAATAATATTTACACAAATTAGCTTTAAAACTTCTTGAGGATACAGGTATCAATTGGTCATTCTCCTGCGATACCAGGACCTTTGTGATTTCTCCGATACCTGAACAATACTCCGGCAAAAAAGCTAATATATCGAATTTTTGAAAAAAGTTTTGATCCATAAATTCCTCCCCCCTGTGTCAATTTATGTCCGTTTGTACTCTTTTATTAAATTATATACGAACGCATGTTCTATTGTCAATGGGGTTGGGAGGTGGGAGGTGAGGGATGAGAAGTGGGAGGTGAGATACGAGTGGTGGGAGATGGGAGGTGAGGGATGATATAAACGCTGTAAAGGAAGGAGAACTAAAAGCGGTCTTGGGCAGACCGCTTTTAGTTCATTTTTGAGGATATCACTTTTGACAGCTCGTTAATTGATACCGATAGATTTTCTATTTTGCCTTCTACCCGCATAAGAAGATATACGGATATGGCAATGGGAAAACCTATATTAGCTACTGCATTTACTAGCTCGTCCATATAATCCTTCCTCCTTTTCAAATTACAATTTTTGACCCCGCCTTTATAGACGGGGTCTTAATTCTACTATTCCAAATCCAATTCATAGATTTCCGTATCTACAACTCTTGCGCCGGCTATATCCACTAATTCGCCTCCGTTACTCAAAAAAACCTTCTTTGCTATGATTGTCTCCATAGCCGTTTTAACATCCTGTGGGTCTAAATCGTCTAATGCATTATCGACGGCGATTTTCGCGGTTTTGTTTTCCTCATTTCTAAATGCCATTTCTAATTTCTTTGCCATAAATTACACCTCCCTTCCTATAATGATTAGAGCTCCGATACCTTATGCTTCAGCCAATTCCATATCTTGTGCCTTACAAACGCTGTAAACATTTTTAGTCTGAAGGTCGGATAAGACTTCAGATATATCATAGATATCTTGGTCTTGGGCTTCGGGATTAAGGTTCGAATATGTCTTTGTGATATAGGATTGCTTACCGTTTACATATTCTCCAAGGTATTTAATCCTCAGCTTAGTTGCCATTACTGTTGTTTCAACTGCCATGCTATCACCTCCTTCCGATATATAAGTAACCGTCACACAGGATATTTTCCACATATTTCAGGGCACCTTTTATAAGGTTAAGATCCTACACGGAATTGCGGATGGCAGCATCGAAACAGTCATTCTGAAGGAGCCTGCGACTGAAGAATCTTATCCGACTATTGTTAGGATCGTTCCTATGGGACCAGGATCCTTCGTGGATTGCTGTGCAATTACCCAAGGATGATATACGCATTGTATATTCCCTGGCAGACAGAGCCGTCCGCCCTGCGCCTTCCAACATACCAACTTTTCCAACTGTCCAACTATTCCAACTTTCCGCCTTACGCTTTTCGCTTTTCGCTTTACGCTTTCCACTTTTCGCTTTTGGCTTTCCGCTTTCAGCTTTTCATCCGCTTTACATCTGTTTCTTCAGGTGGCGCAATATCCTTTCCTTTCTCCTAAAGAGGCTTGTCCTACTCATTGCAAGTTCCTTTGCCAAATCATTCAATGTTCTGCATTCCATAAAAAGCTCTTCTATTATATATTTATCTTCACCGGACAAGGTTTTTAAAGCCTTACAAACATTTTCTTGTGCAAGAGTATCCATCACAATTTTCTCCACCCCCGGCTTTTCATCTATTATCAAATCTCCCATTTCCAAACCCTCATAGACCGGAGTGCTCAGTGAAACTGTCCTTTTTTCATATCTTCCATAATTCAAATAAAAAAACTTCAGATGGAGCTTCAAATAGTAGAATACATTCACTCCTTTGCCCTCATCATACTCTTCCATTAATTCCAAAACCCTCAATATCCCCTCCTGATACAAGTCCTCGAATTCATCCTTACCCCCGGCATATTTGTTTATTGATGCGACTATAAGGGGGTGCACTTTTTTTAAAATACTCTCCTTTTCCAATTATGACCTTTCCGACCGGTCTGTTTTTTATTTCCGCGGATAGATACATTTTGCATAATCGTGACAAAAAAATAAAAAGCCGACCCTTCACAGGTCGACTGTTCATTTAACAAATTTCTTATTTAAGTTTGTCTATAGAGAATTTGTCTATTTATGCCGTTTGATATCATTTCTGCTTAAATATATTTTACATTCTTACGGCAAATACTTCTTTAAAAGCTCAGCTTTGTCCGTCTTTTCCCAGCTTATGTCCAAATCTGCCCTTCCTACATGGCCGTATGCTGCCAATTGTTTATATATTGGCCTTCGCAAGTCCAGATTCTTAATAATAGCAGCCGGTCGTAAGTCAAACTCTTTTTTCACCATTTCGGCTATTTCCTCATCGGTTATTAAACCGGTACCAAAGGTATCAATTGTTATGGACACCGGTTTTGCAATACCTATTGCATAGGCTATTTGAATCTCGCATTTCTTTGCAAGCCCCGCAGCGACAATATTTTTTGCCACATATCTTGCCGCATAGGATGCGGAACGATCGACCTTCGTTGGGTCCTTCCCTGAGAAAGCACCTCCTCCGTGTCTTGCATATCCACCATAAGTATCCACAATTATTTTTCTACCCGTCAAGCCCGAATCCCCGTGAGGACCACCGATGACAAATCTCCCTGTAGGGTTTACATAAAACTTGGTATCCTTATCAAGCATATTTCCGGGTATCACAGGTTTTATCACTTTTTCGATGATATCTTTTTCGATTGTTTCATGATCAGCATCCGGGCTGTGTTGTGTGGATATAACCACACTATCAACTCTTACCGGGATATCATCAATGTATTCTATTGTAACTTGACTTTTACCGTCAGGTCGCAAATAATCCAGCGTACCGTTCTTTCTGATTTCTGAAAGCTCTCTGGCAAGCTTATGTGCAAGGGAAATAGGCATAGGCATTAGCTCCGGTGTTTCATCACAGGCATATCCGAACATCATACCCTGATCTCCGGCACCTATGACGGCTATATCATTTTCTTCCATTTCCCCTCTCTTGGATTCCAAAGCTTTATCAACCCCCAAAGCAATATCAGCGGATTGCTCATTTATAGATGTAAGAACTCCGCATGTATCCGCATCAAATCCATATTTCGCCCTGGTATATCCGATTCCCTCAACTGTCTCTCTTACTATCTTTTGAATATCAATATAGCAATTCGTTGTTATTTCACCCATCACCAAAACCAAACCTGTAGTCGCCGCTACCTCGCAAGCTACTCTTCCCAACGGGTCCTGCAACATTATTGCATCTAATACCGCATCGGAAATTTGATCACAAAGCTTATCCGGATGCCCCTCCGTCACGGATTCGGAAGTAAAAAATCTTCTTGCCATTTCACGCCCTCCTCTTTTTGTTTTATATATCTTCTTAAAAATTCTTTCCTTTCTTCATTATCGGCGGGCGGTCAAAGACCGCCCCTACTATCTCATATCTACGTGTTATATGCCCTCTGGCGGACAGGATCGCCCGCCCCTACAAATTCAAACCTTTCCATCTATCCCATATCCCGCATCCCACTTCTCACATCTCACATCTCACTTCTCACTTCTCACATCTCACTTCTCACTTCTCACATCTCACATCTCACTTCTCACATCTCACATCTCACTTCTCACTTCTCACATCTCACATCTCACTTCTCACTTCTCACTTCTCACATCCCACTTGGCCAAGATCCTTCGCACTGCTCAGGATGACAGTGAAGGTACGTATTGTATGGTCCCGGACGGTCAAAGACCGCCCCTACTATCCCATATCCCGCATCCCACGTCCCACTTCTCACATCTCACATCTCGCATCTCGCATCCCAAAAAGCAAAGCTCCTTCGATGAAGGAGCTTCTTTTAAAATAAAATAAGTCCTCATCTTTCAGGATAATCCTGCAGGAATTGGCACCGCGCGTTTGCCGGTTGCCGGGTTTCATAGGGCCCTTCCCTCCACCTCTCTTGATAAGGGTAATTTCTATTCAATTATTAATAATATTCTACCATATTTTCATAAAACAATCAAAGTTGTTACAAACAGGATAAAAATAGGGTTCGAATCCACTACTATATCAAAATTAGGAAAAAACATATTATATTTACTTTTTTAATTTAAGTTTTATGGTGGGGAAAGGTGGATTCGAACCACCGAAGTCTGAGACAACAGATTTACAGTCTGCCCCCTTTGGCCGCTTGGGTATTTCCCCTCAGTTTGTAATGGTCGGGGTGACAGGACTTGAACCTGCGGCCCCATGGTCCCAAACCACGTACGCTACCATCTGCGCTACACCCCGTCCTAACAGACATATCCTATTATATATAATTATATTTGACATTTCAATAGAAAACGCAAAAATACTTTAGTTCTATTATTCCCCTCAGCCATATATATATTTTATAACGAAACAAAAAGATATCTTCATATTCAGCAAAGGTCGGTGCAGTTTTTTCCCCGGCAGGCTGAAAACATGTCATCCCGCGTTAAAACATAGGCCAGGTATTTACAAATATAAAGCTTCTTAGGGTTTTGTTATTAATATATGTGGAAGTAGGTGGATTTTTGCAAGAGGAGGCAAGGGCTTTTTATTTTCAAAATGATTGTCATCTGGTTATTTCCGACTTTTTACGCAGTAATGCAGAAAATCCATATTTAATATTCTGTATTGGTACGGATAGATATATAGGCGATTGTTTGGGGCCTCTCATAGGAACCTTGCTAACAAAACTAAATATTATTGTTCCGGTTTACGGCACCCTGGATGAACCCATACATGCCGTCAATCTGACAAAAAACATCATCGACGCCAAAATAAAATACCCTTATCATAAAGTAATCGCCATTGATGCTTGCCTGGGTACAAAGGATAACATCGGCAGCATACAGATAAAAAAAACACCCATTCATCCGGGAAAAGGTGTGGGGAAAAAACTGCCCCCCGTTGGAGATATATCCATTGTCGGCATAGTCGATTCGGCAGAAAGCAGAGAGTTTTTATACATTCATAATATAAGGCTCAGTTTGATCATGAAAATGGCGGAAGCCATTGTCAGAGGTATTTATAGAGCATTTGTCTGACCTGCTATATTATGGCAAACATCAACTCACCCGATGCCGCCAGCTTATCTTCTACAAATGCCGATGCCTTGGCTTTCCCTACGCCTCTTTTCATGGCTGTCAGTTCCACTTCCATGCGTAGGACATCCCCGGGCAGCACTTGTTTTTTAAATCTCATTTTATCAATACCTGTAAATACGGCCAATTTACCTTTATTTTCTTCCGTGCCCAAAACAGCTACAGCCCCAACTTGTGCCATAGCCTCCACTATTAATACTCCCGGCATTATGGGATTGCCGGGAAAGTGTCCCGGGAAAAAAGGTTCATTTGCCGTTACATTCTTTATGCCTACCGCCCTTTTGCCCGGCTCTATTTCAATTACCTTATCAATTAATAAAAAAGGATATCTGTGAGGTATGATATTTTGTATTTCTTTGTTATTAAGCATAGTTATTCCTTCCGACTCTAGTCATAACAAATCATAAATATTTTTAAAAACAAGACAGAGTATTGTACCTTAACAATCAATAAAGGTCTCCGCTGATTATTCTTCTTTCGGAATTAACATCAGAATTTTTTAATATATCCATAGATTCAAGAGCCTTGCCGGTCCCTATGGCAACGCTTGATATGGGGTTTTCGGCTATGTACACAGGTATGCCCGTTCTCGTAGACATTAATCTATCCAACCCGTAAAGCAGAGAACCTCCTCCGGTCATAACTATTCCTCTGTCGCTTATGTCAGCTGCCAGTTCCGGCGGTGTTCTTTCCAATACTGAATGAACGGCATCCGCAATAGCAGACAAAGGTTCTGCCAGAGCTTCCATCATTTCATCGGAAGTAACTTCCAAGGTCTTGGGAAGTCCTGAAATAAGGTTTCTGCCCCTAACTTCCAATTTAGCCTGTGCTTCTCTTTCATAAGCCGTTCCTATTTTTACCTTCAAATCTTCCGCTGTTCTTTCTCCGACCATAACATTGTGTTTTTTGCGCATATATCTTACTATTGCCTCATCCATTTTATCTCCGGCCATTTTTATAGAGGAAGATACAACAATTCCTCCCAAGGAAATAACGGCAATATCGGATGTGCCTCCGCCGATATCGATAATCATATTACCGCTAGCTTTTGATATATCCAGTCCGGCCCCTATAGCAGCCGCTATCGGTTCTTCTATAAGTCTGGTTATCCTTGCCCCGGCTTGATTAGCTGCATCGATAACAGCTCTTTTTTCCACTTCGGTGACTCCACTGGGTACACATATAACCATTCTGGGTTTAAATATGCGCCTTCTGCCCACCGCTTTATCTATGAAATATCTGAGCATTTTTTCCGTTATATAATAATCCGATATAACACCGTCTTTGAGCGGTCTCATAGCTACAATATTACCGGGAGTCCTGCCAAGCATCAACCGAGCTTCTTCACCGACGGCTAATATTTTATTGGTATTTCTGTCAATTGCCACAACAGAAGGCTCGTTCAAGACTATACCTTTTCCCTTAATGAAGACCAAGACGGATGCGGTACCAAGGTCAATTCCCAAATCTTGTCCAACAAACATTTACATACCTCCATATAATATTTGAAGAATTATAGTGATTTTATTTGCAATTTCGAGCTTCACCTACAACTAATCCAATTTTAACATATTATTATTCTATATTAAACAAAAAAATCCTTTTAAATTGAAATAATAGGGTTTGAAAGCATACGAAAATTTAAGCTCCGGTTTTATACTTCCGGAGCTTAAATAATTAGATGGGGGTTATACATTAAATGTTGATTAAACACAAAATGCTTTTAAACATTAAATGTTGGCTAAACATTTAAGGATTGATATTTCATTTTAGTTGCTTTACCGCCTCTAATATGTCTTTCAGCTTTGTTCTTATCCATTATTTCTTTAACCTGGAGTGCTACCGCCGGATTAATCTTAGGCAGTCTCTCGGTCACATCCTTATGTACTGTGCTTTTTGAAACTCCAAATATCTTCGCTGCATCTCTAACTGTTGTCCTGCTGCTTATTATATATTTTGCTATTTCAAGTGCCCTCTCCTCAATGTAATCCTTCAACTACTATACCCCCTTATCGGTGTCTTTTTTACATTAATATGCGGAAAATTAGTAATATAGAACATTTATTAAACCACACCCCTAACGATTCAAGGATTTCTTGGGAAGATAAATCTTGGGATCCAGATTTTTACCGTCTTTTAAAACCTCGAAATGCAAATGAGGATCTTCGGCAATTTCCCATAAGGCGGATTTACCGACACCGGATATGACATCGCCTTTTTTAACCTTTTGCCCTATGGTCACCATTTCCAGAGTGGAAAGGTTGCTGTATTTGGTCACGATTCCGCTTCCGTGATCGATTGCAATAGTCATTCCCCACTCTGTCTCATCGGTTATTTCCGATACTGTTCCATCCATCGCAGCCCTGACTTGGCTTCCCTCTTCCGCTTTAATATCTAATCCTTGATGTGTAGTCCAAAGATCCAATGTTTTGGAATAAACAAGTTCTTCCCCCGAAAAATCCAAGCATATAGTGCCAAATACAGGTGCCAACATGGTTTCCATCATCGGCTCTTCCATCTTTATCGCAGGTATGACAGCCGTATTACTTTTTGTCACAACAGGTTTGGGCGGCTCGCTTTGAGTTACTTCTTTGATTTCAAAACCCGAATCCCTCACCTCTTCTTCTGCTTGTTCTTCAATAATGCTTATGCCGCCCTCTTCAACCCTAGCCCTATCCTCCAAATCCTCAAACTCGCCGAAGTCTTTTTCAAAATCAAGACCTGCCCATCTGTTGTCCAAATAAACTTTATACCTCCAGGCACCGAAAGTAGCTAACATGGCAATTATTATTACAATAGGAATAATAGATTTTTGTTTTGAAAAAAAATCTTTAAATTTCATTCTTTGACACCTCCAACAATATTATTGCCGGAGAATTTAAAAATAATACAAAAAAAGAGAGCTTTTACATAAAACTCTCAATACTTGCTATTTCAACTCCTTGGTAATAGTGCCTTATTATGCTTCTATAATCATAACCATTGCAGGCCATGCCGTTAGCACCATATTGGCTCATGCCGATACCATGACCGTAACCTATCACTATAAAACTTATTTCTTTTCCTTTTATAGTAAAAGTGAAATTTGAAGAATTGAAGCCGAACTTTTCTCTTATTTCCCTGCCGGTAAAATTTTTGTTTCCTATTTTTATCTCCAATATTTTTCCTCCTTCGCTTCTGCTCACAATATCCATTTCATTTGCAAGATTTTTTTTGTTAATAACCACGTCTTTGTTTAAAGATTTTACACCCGATATGAAATCATCAATGCTAATATTTTCCGTACTTGCAAGCTTGGGCGAGTTTTCCTCATATTCCGATATTACGGACCTCAGGTAAGGTACCCTATCACACCATACATCTTCCGAATTTTCTGTTTTACCTCCACTGGTAGAATGAAAAACCGCGTCAATCAATTGCTTTTCATATATTATTATTTCTCCCTTTGTATTCATAACCGCTTCTGCAACCTTTTTATATCCCTTTCCCAGTTTTTTCGGATCCTTATACGCCTGGCAATGTGTTGAATCAGTGCAGATGTCAGCTTCTTCATGATTGGTGCAACCTTTACCGCCAAAGCATTTCATTCTTAACATTGTATATGTTCTTGCTGCCAGCGCCTGTGCTTTCAGAGCCTCAATATGAAAATCTGCAGGCATTTCGGCGGCAACTACACCCATAACATACTCTTCCAATCCCAATTCCAAAACTTTATTATCAGTGCAATCGAATACACGAACTGTATATCCTTCGCTGATTTCTATTTCCGGTAATTTGGGTTTTTGACAACTGTTAATCAAAACCGGTAGAATAAAAAAAGAAAAAATGCTGAGTATATAAAAGGCGATAATCCTTTTCATCTTTACACCTCGCTAAAAGCCGTGTTTTGCATGCTTTAGATATATACAATCGCAAGAAGAAGCATTAAAAACTTAATGCTTATATATAATATTTTAAAAATGCATTAATATGCCCATTTACTTTCGACAAAATATTGCCCGGGAAATAAAATGTATAGTGGTGTCGAACGATAGTCAAAGAATAATGGACTTAAATTATTGAAAAGTGTGAATTTGTGAATTAAAATGTATATATAGGACTAATTTAGGGGGACTTAAATTGTATGGGAATTACAGATATTTGAAGTCAGATGCTAACACAAAAATTGAATTACTGAGAGAAAACTTGTATATTCTAATCTCACAACACGGGATTAACAGCAAGGAAGTACTTAAATGTAGCGAGGAATTGGACAGGCTTATTTACGATTTTAAGAGTGATATGTTCATTAAAAAAACCTCCTCAGATAACTTGTAGGAGGTTTTTTAATTATAAGCTACAGGGTGTTTTATTCCGACTTATGGTGCAAAATCTATTGGTCTTTCTTTTTTATACTTAAATTTATATAATAAACAATCTCTTATTCTTTCCGAAGCAAATCCATCACCGTATGGATTTATTGCATTGGCCATTTTATAGTATTCTTCATCATCATCTAAAAGCACGGAAGTCAAGCCGTATATGTTTTTCATTTTGGTACCCGCCAGCTTAACGGTGCCAAATTCAATAGCCTCAGGCCTTTCGGTTTCTGAGCGAAGTACCAACACCGGCTTTCCTAATGAAGGTGCCTCCTCCTGCAAACCGCCCGAATCTGTAAGTATGATATAGGATCTATCCATAAGATTATGCATTTCCACTACATCAATGGGGTCGATAAGATGTATTCTGTCTCGATCTCCCAAAATTTCAAAAACAATTTCTCTGACACCGGGATTCATATGCACCGGATAAATAACCTCTGTATCTTTGTAATCCTGGGAAATTTGCTTTATCGCAAAACAGATATCTTCCAAAGGCTTTCCTATATTCTCTCTTCTATGAGCTGTAACCAGAATTATTCTGTTGGAAAAGTCCACTTTATTAAGAATAGGGTTTTTAAAATCATATTCTTTATCAATCGTCGTTTTTAAAGCATCAATAACCGTATTTCCTGTTATGAAAATAACACTTTCATCTACATTTTCTTTTTTTAAATTTTTCTTTGAGTTACAGGTGGGTGCGAAATGCAAATCAGCCATGGCGCCCACTAATTTTCTGTTCATTTCTTCGGGATAAGGGAAAAATTTATTGTATGTTCTTAGGCCTGCCTCCACATGACCAATATTCACTTTATTATAATAAGAAGCCAAAGCCCCGGCAAAAGTCGTTGTAGTATCTCCATGAACCAAAACTATATCAGGCTTGGCTTTATCGATAACCTTTTCCAAACCCTTTAATGCGTCAGTTGTTATGTCTGAGAGGCTCTGCTTTTTTTTCATTATATCCAAATCATAATCCGGTTTTATTTTAAATATCTCCAGTACCTGATCCAACATCTCTCTATGCTGTGCAGTAACACAAACTTTTGATTCTATGTACTCATCCATTTGCAATATGTTTATTAACGGGGCCATCTTTATCGCCTCAGGTCTTGTACCGAAGATGGACAACACTTTAAGCATCCAAAAACCTCCTCGTAAATTGAGTTTTATTCTATGTCTTAAAAAGGCACAGTCTGTATATCGACTGTGCCGTTTGACAGCTTTTTATGCATCCAATTTGTTTTTATTGTCCTTATTATTAAGTGTCTTTAGATGCCTCATCCCCATGGATGTCACAATGAAAACCAAAAAAACCAAGAAGTACAGTGTTTTCAGCTTCACTTCGATAATAGCGACTGCTCCGACTCCCAATACAGCACTCAAAGAGTATAAAGTCAACACAGCTTGTTTTTGGCTATAACCTCTTTCTAAGAGCTTATGGTGAAGATGTCCTTTGTCCGCTTCGACCATAGACTTTCCGTTAGCCGCTCTTCTTATCATTGCCAAAATTGTATCTATTATAGGCAGACCCATGGCAAATACAGGAATTAATATAGCCAACGCCGTAGCACTTTTTAAAACTCCTATGGCAGATATAACCGAGAGCATAAATCCTAAAAACAGGGCTCCCGTGTCGCCCATAAAAATTTTTGCCGGGTTAAAATTATAGGGTAAAAATCCTAAGGTTGAACCCGCCAGAATTGCCGTTATCACCGGTACATATTGTTGTTCCGGGCCTAAAAGTATTGCCGCTACAAATAATGTCATGCTGGATATAACAGAAACACCTGCGGCAAGTCCATCCAATCCGTCTATAAGATTAAAAGCATTTGTAAGACCGACAATCCAAAGCATCGTCAAAGGATAGGATAATATCCCCAATTCTATCCATTTGCTTCCGCCTAAAAAAACCAGCGGGTTGGTAAGTCTGTTAATTCTTACTCCGCCGTAAATAACAATAAGTGCTGCAATTACCTGTATCACAAGTTTGGTCTTGGGAGATAAAGATTTAACATCATCTAAATACCCACATGCGACAATAACAGTTGCTCCTGCCATTATCCCTAAAATTCTTTGACTCATAGGCACAAAAATTATCATGCCTATCATACATGCAAAATATATTGCCAATCCACCCAACAACGGAGTTGGTTTTATGTGGATTCTGCGATTATCCTTCGGTATATCTATAGCACCTATTTTATCAGCCCATTTTTTTGCCAAAGGTGTTATAAAATATGCCAATAAGACTGATATAAAGAATGCCATCATATAGTTTCTCATTTTATCACTCCCGGGTATAAACTGAGACTGTCCCAACATTATAATTTTAAATCAAACAAAAAATAAAGTCAAACTTGCCATTTACAGGTTATTTTGTTTCTCCCGTTATTATTTTTTGCTTTTTCAATAAAAAAACTTAATGTAATTTTTTCTTTTTTGAAATTTGAAAGTTTTTGTTTTTAATCCTGGTTTCCCCTATTATAATGGGTAAATTTTCATTTGATACGCTTAAGTTGTCATCCTGAAGGAGCATACGACTGAAGGTTCTTAATGCACCGATAATGAAGACTCTTCACTACGTTCAAAGTGACATACTTTGATCTTATCTTTTAATGTTAAGTTACAGCAGAAGGGCAAGATCGCTTTCCTGCTAACCAACTTTCCA
>CAYXAT010000024.1:0-19410 GCA_964462065.1 uncultured Clostridiaceae bacterium
ATTAATTGCACTAACATACAGGTACCCAAAATCATATCTATATCAATACTGTTTACCCTTCTTTTGACTTCACTTACAAGATTAGGGTTTACTATTCCTTTTAAATATACTATGGCGCATAGGTTTCTATTGGTCTTACTTACCTGAACAATCTCCGCAATTAAATTTTCATTTTTTATGCATCTCCTTAAAAGAGTCAAATTTGTTTTCATATCCTCGGTAAATGCTTCTTGCGATCCTCTGATAACTGTTTCTGTCCGGGGTGTATCAATATTCCTTTTTTCGAAGCCCTTGCTTTCGATTAGGTAGCAATCCTTAACACCGTCAATAAACAATGCCGTCATACCGTTCAAAATTTGATTTGTAATTAAATTAAAATCATCCGCCTTTATTATGAGGTTTACTGATATGACATTTTTCATTGTCTGTTCGGAAAAGTTGCCTTCCCTGAGTTTTGTTAAATTATCCTTATCCACCAGTTGGGGTATGATGAATTGATTAATTATGTTATTGTCTACCATGCCATCCAAAAACATGAGAAAGGCACCGGTATCACCATCTATATCGAATTCTCTTATTATGACATCCTGATTGGCGGGCAGATTAAATCGTTGCTTCATATATTCAAGGTTTATCTGCAATTGGGCAGACGGCTTTCCCTGTCGCTGCTGTGTATCATCAATAGTCTTTTTTTCCCCTATTTTAGTAGGTGTTGCTTTATACTTTTTTTGTTCCGCACAGCTTTCTTTATTTATATTGTATTTCTTGCTTATTTCTACTATATCCGGCTTTGGCATCTGTTGATCCGCATCTTCATCGTCCTTTTCCAATAATTCAAATACCTGATCCGAAGCCTTAGGTTCTTTGTATATAAATATATCTTTTAACTCTTTAAAAAACATGGCAGTCACCTTCAGTACAAATATTAAAACAGTTTATTCAGCTTATTTTGCCCAATCATATACCATTTATTACACACGTTGGATTCTATGGGAAAATAAATATTCATAAAACCTTATCCTCTTCATATAAATAGTATAGAACGCTTATACAAAAATGTTATAGAAGGAGGAAAGCGGATGCCTGTCGAACTTATAAAAAAACCGGTAAAAGTTTGCAGAATAATTGGTGAAGAGATTTCCGGCAACGTTGTGGAAGAAGATATTAATGTTCCGGATGTAAGTCCCGATATACACAAAATACTCTACCCGTCTGCCAGAGTATTTGTTAAGAATTCAGAAACAACAACGGACAAGGTCATAATTGACGGACAAGTGTTGATTGATGTTTTATATGCGGCGGATACGGAGGGAAGGCCTCTGGGCAGTCTGAATATATCCGCAGATTTTAACCATACAATCAATATGGCCGGTGTAAAACCACGTATGAAAGAGCAGATTGATATCGTTGTACAACATGTGGACTGCCATATTATAAACAGCAGGAAAATAAACATCAAGGTCATTATGGACATAGTCTGCCTCGTAGAAGATATATATGAAATGAAAATTCCGATGGATGTCAGAGGTTCCGACTACATACAACTGCTTAGGGAACCTATGGGTATAAAGGGTATTATGGGAGTGGGCAAAGAAAAATACGGCCTTAAAGAGATTATCATGTTGGAGCCGGATAGACCACCCATAAAAGAAGTATTAAAAACCGATCTCAGAACATATATAAAAGACAGCCGGAGCATGGAAGGCAAGCTGCAGGTAAATGGAGACCTGGTGTATAATATTCTTTATAATACTGATGAAGGGGAACTGGAAAGTTTAAGGGGTGAAATTCCGTACTCGCATTTTTTGGAGATACCTGAAGCGGATTCGGATATGGAATCATTGGCTTACGCAAAAGTGAGGGAAGCCTATATAGATGTTTATGAAGATGCCGACGGCGAGAAAAGAAATATTAATATCAATGCCTTTTTTGATTTAGCAGGGGATGCTTTCAAGTATGTAAGACATGAAGCAGTAGAGGATTTGTATAGTCCAAAATGGAATATGGTAATAGATAAAGAGGGTTACGATATAGACGAGTTTCTATGCAAAGGATTAGAAACAACAACAATCAAAGAAAGCGTAAAAATAAAACCCGGTGCTCCCGATATATTAAAAGCAGTTTATATTGATGCAAAACCGGTAATAAATGAAATAAAAGTTATGGAAGAGAAAGTCGGGATAGAAGGCAGTGTTGAAGTTTGTATTTTATATAAATCCTCCTTTAGCGGAGAACCGATGAATTGCATAATGGAACAATTTCCGTTTAAAATGGTGATTGATATGCCCGGAGTTAAGACGACAATGTTTCCCAAAGCCAATTGTTGGATTGAAAGTATAAACTGTTCAGAGTACGGGGATAGTCAAATTGATACCGGAATAGTTATCGGTACCGCAGTTCACATTTATAATAAAACAGGTAAAAAAGTCATCACAAATGTTGAAAAAAATGAAGAAATAAACACAGATTACGATAAGCTGCCTGCAGTTACAATTTATGTTGTAAGTAAGGGCGATACCCTGTGGAAAGTCGCCAAAAAATACAATACGACAGTGGATGCAATAGCAGAGCTTAATAACATTGAAAATCCTGACATGATAAATGTAGGCGATAAGCTGCTAATTTTAAAAAATATGAGGCAGTAAAAGATAAATTAACTTCATTATAGGTGGTAGTTAAATGAAATACACATGCAAAGCACCGGCAAAAATAAATCTTGCAATAGATGTTATTGCAAAAAGACCCGACGGATATCATGAAATATCCACGATAATGCAGTCAATATCGCTTTATGATATTATAACTTTGGAGGCGAATGGTAGTGGAGAGGTTTCTGTTAATACAGATTCGCAATTCGTACCTTCGGGAAGTACAAATATTGTATATAAAACTGTGGAGTTAATTAGAAGTAAGTATAATATAGAGGATGGTATAGAAGTTCACATAGAAAAAAATATACCGGTAGCAGCAGGTTTAGCAGGCGGAAGTACCGATGCGGCTGCTGCTATTAAACTTTTAAATAAAGCCTTGAATCTGAGAATGTCAAAAGCGGAGATATATGACTTTGCAAAAAGTATCGGCTCAGATGTTTCTTTTTGCATAGAAGGTGGGACAGCCCTGGGCGAAGGATTAGGCGAGAGGCTGACTTTGCTTCCCGAGATACCGGATTGTTATATACTGCTAGTTAAGCCTGATATCAGTGTGTCAACAAAAAAGGTTTATGAAGGAATTGAACTGAACAAGATTTCTGAAAGACCAGATATAAAGGGGATGGTTAAAGCAATTAAAAACAAAGATATTATCGGCCTTTCAAAAAAGTTATGCAATGTACTTGAAACTGTGACAATAAAGCAATATCCTATGGTAAAGGAGCTTAAACATAAGCTCATGGAATACGGTGCCTTAGGAAGCCTTATGAGTGGCAGCGGGCCTTCCGTATTCGGAATCTTTGATGATACCGAAAAAGTTTATAGCGCGTACGATAGTATGAAAAGCTATTCACATGAGACATTTTTGGTCAAAACAGCAAATGTCGGACGGATAGGATAATATAAAAAAGAGGTGCATATCATGAATGCAATTATTCTTGCGGGAGAATCAAAGTCCGGTAGGGAGGAGGGTCTTAAGAACAAGGCTTTAATAAAGATTAAAGACAAGTATATGCTGGAATATGTATTAGACACATTGCATAGGGTACAAGCCATTGAAAAAATAGTTGTAGTAGGGGATAAGAAAAAACTCAAAGATGCTTTAGGATATAAGATAGATTACATACTGGAAAGTGAAAATTCTATTGTGGATAACGCTATGAAAGCCCTGGAGCTTTTCCCTAATGATAAAGAAATCATAATTTTGACCTGCGATATTCCTATGATTACCGTTGAAGCCATAGAACATTTTTTATTGGAATCAAAAGAGTACGGTGCAGATTTAGCATACCCGGTAGTCGATAAAAAGCTTAACGATGAAAAATATCCGGAAGTAAAGAGAACTTATGTTAAACTGAAAGAAGGCCAGTTCACCGGTGGGAATGCATTTTTTCTAAAACCTGAAATTAAATATAAGGTAAAAGATTTTTTTGAGAAGATGCTGGAAAACAGGAAAAACCCGGCCAAGATGGCTAAGATATTGGGCATAGGTTTTTTAATAAAGTTGGCGTTGGGAACACTTAGTATCGAAGCCATAAAGAGAAAAGTCAATAAACTTTTGGATATCAATGCAGCGGTAGTCATTTCTCCATATCCCGAGATAGGAAACGATGTAGATAAAGAATCCGATTTGCAGTTTGTAGAAAAGTATTTATAAACCCCGGTCATTATCTGTATATAAAATCCATAGCTTGCAAAAACTAAAATAAATTTGCATGAGGCTGTGGTTTTTTTGTTTAAAGGTATAATAGACGGGTTAAAAAGTTATAACAATACCTACATAATAATGGTAACTATTCTGATTATCATATTTGAATTTTTTATCGATATACCGGCGTTTAAAAAAGCTAAAGCAAAAAAAGATGCAAAAGTGACTGCCGTTATGAATATCATCCTATTTGCAATGATGATTGTACTTTTTTTTATGAAAACATAAAATCGGTGGTCTCAAAGATTCTTCAGTCGCATGCTTCTTCATAACGATAACATAAGCTGAAAGCTGAAAGCTGAAAGCTGAAAGCAGAAAAGTTGATTAGTTGGAAGGTATAGGGGCGGGCGATCATACTATTGTTGATAATTGTTCATATATGGGAGGAGCTATGGCGTTTTTTAGCAAGAAAAATAAAGGCACCGAAGGACAAGAACAAGATATGGAGAAGTTGCCATGTTCGGATTCTTTGGAGGTGAACATAAACAAAGTAAAGGAAATACTAAAGGATTCCGGAGATATAGTCTATAAAGAGTTTATGGTGGGCAAGGAACAAAAACTTCCTTTTACTCTCGTATATATTGACGGCATGTCCGATAGCAATATGCTCGTATCTTCCGTTTTAAACCCGCTTATGGTTTATGCCAGAGAAATACCGCCGGAAGCTCCTAAGCTGGCAGAAAAACTTTATGACTTGGTCAAATACGGCACCATTTCCACAGGTGAAGTAGACGAAACCGATAATATAAACGAGGCAATTCTTTCTATTCTTATAGGAGATGCCGCTCTTTTTTTAGATGGTATTAGTAAAATAATAATATTAGGCGTAAAAGGCTGGCCTGCAAGAAGTGTAGAGGAACCTACCACGGAGCCGGTTATAAGAGGGCCCAGGGATGGATTTGTAGAGACATTCAGGATGAATACTGCATTGGTGAGAAGAAGAATCAGAGATCCAAGGCTGAAGCTTAAACAGATGAAAGTAGGTAAAAGAAGCCAGACAGATGTAGGCATATTTTATATTGAAGGGATAGTAAAAAAGAAACTTTTGCATGAAGTGATTAGAAGAATAGAGCGGATACATGTAGACGCAGTGCTTGACAGCGGCTATATAGAACAATTTATAGAAGATAATCCCTACTCTCCATTTCCCCAGATAGCTACTACGGAAAGGCCGGATGAAGTGGCCGGTGAACTATATGAAGGACGGGTTGCCATATTAGTGGATAATTCACCCTTTGCCTTGATAGTGCCGACTACAATCAACAGTTTGTATCAATCTCCGGAGGATTATTACGATAGATGGATCATATCTACGGTTCTTAGAGTTATCAGATTTATTGCAAGTTTTCTTGCTTTAGTTATGCCTTCATTATATGTAGTTTTTACATCTTATCATACAGGAATACTTCCTACTAAATTGGTTCTTTCAATAGCGGCCTCAAGAGAAGGTGTGCCATTCCCCGCAATCATAGAAGCCTTTCTCATGGAATTCACCTTGGAACTATTGAGGGAAGCGGGATTAAGGTTACCCTCTGCAATAGGCAATACTGTAGGTATAGTGGGTGGTTTGATAATCGGAGAAGCGGCTGTAAGGGCGGGAATTGTAAGCCCTATAATGGTTATTATAGTTGCCATAACAGCCATAGCTTCTTTTGCAAATCCAAGTTATAGCCTGTCGGTAGGGTTCAGACTGCTCCGGTTTGCCCTGATAGCTGCTTCGGGTATATTGGGGCTTTATGGATTGATGTTGGGCTTAATTTTGATACTTGTTCATCTTGTAAAATTGAAGAGTTTTAATGAGCCTTATCTTACACCCTTTGTAGCCGTGGATTGGTCAGATTATAAGGATACGATATACAGGGCGCCTTTATATAAAATGGTTAAAAGGCCTATAAGGATTTCACAGGATAAAGTGCGCATGAAGGATAACAGAAGAAGCATGCTAAAAGATAGTAAAGGGGGCAAAAAAGATGATAGCAGATGATGATGTAATATCCCCTTATCAAATTGCCATGATATTGATAATGGTATTGATCGGCGCGGGAGTGTTTTCCGTACCCCGATTATTAGCCGAAAGTGCCGGCTCAAACTCATTGATAATATTATTGTTTGCCGGTGCTATTGTATTGGGATTGACATATATAATTATAGCATTGAATTGCAGGTTTCCCGGTAAGACCCTTCCGGACTATAGTATCGAAATAATTGGAAAAGCACCCGCAAAGGTCCTAACGATGCTTTATGTCTTCTATTTCTTGGCATTTATCGCCATGGAAGTAAGAATAATCAGTGAGATTGTTAAGCTATTTCTTTTAACAGAGGCACCTGTTGAATTAATTATATTATGCATGATTCTCACATCTACCTATGCAGTAAGGGGTGGAGTAGAATGTATAGGCAGAATTTCGGAGCTTTTTTTCCCACTGCTTTTTATCCCTTTTGCGTTTATGCTCTTGCCCGGTTTGACGGATGTTGATTTCAGTAATTTACTTCCCGTATTTTATGGCTTTGAAAAGAAACTGCTTAAAACCCTTCCGGGTTTGGCACTGAGCTTTGCCGGCTTTGAGACCCTTTTGATTTATATGGGATTTATGAAGGAGCCGAAAAAAACATATAAATATGCACTATGGGGTTTAGCCTTCGTTACTGTTTCTTATGTGATAATAGCCGGCCTATGTATCAGTAAATTTGGCATTGAATGGACAAAAAAGATGGTTTGGCCTGTATTAGGCTATGTTAGAAGTATTAATCTACCCGGATTGTTTATAGAGAGATTGGACGGAGTGATGTTAGGCATATGGATACTTGCAATATATTCGACTGTAATTATATTATATTTCGCACTTACTTTTTCACTCTCCAAAGTTTTTGCTACGAGAGAGCAAAAGCAATATGCACTACCTTTAGTCCCTTTTATTTATTTATTTTCATTAATTCCTTTAAATCCATCAGAAATATTAAAAATGCCTGTGTATGTTAATCAATACTTAGGAATTGTAATGTATTTTATTGTACCATCCTTTTTACTGTTGATGTCACTTATACGAAAAAAGGGAGGGAAGAATTATGAAAAGCCTTAGGGTTTTAGTATTAGTTCTTTGTTCCTTTTTAATAACCGGATGCTGGGGAATAACCGAGATTGAGCAAAGAGGATTTATCTTATCTCTTGGCATAGACAAGGTAACTAATGGAGATGGGAATGATAAAAATAAATGGGAAATATCTATAGTAAACCCCGATACAGCCGAATCTGAGGAGGGAAAAGTTCTAAAATCTACGGTTCTGAGCACTGAGGGTTCTTCCTTTAACATCGGTATAATGAACTTAATGGAGAAGTATTCAAAGGTTTTAAATTATGAACATACCCAAGTATTCCTAATAGGCCAAAGCTTATTGGAAGATGATGAGATGGTGAAAAGCATTCTGGATACACTGACGAGAGATCGACAGTTTCATACCAGTATGCTGATTTATATGATACCGAAGCCATATAAGGTAGCAGATGTTTTAAACACAGACCCCAAGACAAAGGAATTGACGACATTTTATATAAAAGGAATAGCAGATCATGAACTGCAATCCGCCCGTATAGGCAAAATCTTATTCCATGATTTTATAAAACTGATATCTTCTACTGACGGGGATGCCGTTATTCCTATTATTATGCCTGAAGATGATGATGAACTGAAGGTATCGGGAATGGGTATTTTAAAGGATTATAAATTTATAGGAGAGTTGGATCCCGACGAGACAATAGCCTATAGATGGTGTGATAATAGGGTAAAAGGCGGCGTAATTGAGGTTGCGGGACCGGGATATAACCCTACTTTTATATATCGTAATTTTGGACGTAAAATAAAGTTGGAAAAGATTAAAGATGATACGGTCTATCTTAAATATAAGATGAAAGCAGAAGGGGCTATTGAAGAATATACTTTAGATGGCAGGCTCATAGATGATGGTGTATTGAAGAAGCTTGAAAAGGAAATGGAAAAGTATATGGAGGCACAATGTTTGGAGATGATAAAAAAGATGCAGGAAGAATATAAAGTCGATCTAATCGGTGTAAGAGATTATTTGAAAAAATATCATCCCGCCTTATATGAAAGAATTGCAGTAGATTTCGATAACTTTTTCCAAAATCGTCTGGTAATAGATGTGGATATAAGTATAAAGGTGAGAAGAATTGGGAAGATTCTATAATAAAGCGGAAAGTGTAAAGCATAAAGCATAAAGAGGAAAGTGTAAAGCGAAAACATTGCGGTACATTTGCAAGGAGGTCCTTGACCGCCTTCAACACCTGTAACCAAAAAAACCGGGAGGAAAAATGAAATATAAAATTTTAGCCTTTATTTTAATAACCTTGCTCCTGTATGGTCTCTTTATGAATATATACATAAATACCGACAACAATTTGGCTGACATAAAAAATAAAATAATTCGCCTACATATAGTTGCAAACAGCGACTCATTATCAGATCAGGAAATAAAACTGAGGGTAAGGGATGCGGTTTTAAAAGAAATGAAACCGGCTTTCAAGGATCTTGCCGATGCGGATAAAGCAAAAATCGTTATTATGGACAATCTGGGGTTTATAAAAACTACAGTCGAAAAAGAGTTGGAAGGCTTGGGAAAAAGTTTTCCTGTAGAAGTGGAACTGGAAAAATGTGAATTCCCAAATGTAAAATATGGAGAACTCCTTTTCCCCCAAGGAGAATATCAAGCTTTAAACATAAGAATAGGCAATGGGAAAGGCAAGAACTGGTGGTGTGTAATGTTCCCCCCTTTGTGCTTCACAGATATGGCACAAGAAGTTGTGCTACATGAGGAGGCATTGAATGAAATCTTGACACCAAAAGAAATAGAATTACTCAAAAACGGTGTCCAAGAAGAGATACCAATAAAAATTAAATTCAAAGTTGCGGAAATCTACAAATCTTTTAATGAAAAAATCACAAAGCTGATAAGAAAGAATACCGAATTTGTTAAGTGAGTGAATAAATAACCTCCTGCTGTAAAAAATAATTAGCAGGAGGTGCTTATTTTTTGAAAAATTACAGACTCATTATAATTACAATAATTCTATTTGTTCTCTTTATCAGTTTATCTTTTTTAGGTTATTTTGAAAATGTTTATAAGGGCTTGGAGGCTCTCGTTTTAAAATGGGGTTCCCAAGGCGATTATGTTTTTGTAGTCCAGGATAAGTTAAAAAGATGGGGATTCTATAACGGAAATATCGATGGAATTTATGGTACACAGACTATGAATGCCGTAACGAAGTTTCAACAAAAACACGGTCTGAAAGCAGACGGAATAGTAGGTGATCAAACCGCCAAAGCTTTGGGTATGAATCTACCTACAGCCGGAGGTGGTGGGGGCGGCGGAGGGGGCAGTTCCCGGGATAATGAAGCTTATACCTTGGCACAGTGCATACACGGCGAAGCCAGAGGTGAACCTTATATAGGACAGGTCGCAGTTGGCGGAGTGATAATGAACAGGGTAAGAGACCCTCAATTCCCCAATACTATTGCAGGCGTCATATTCCAGCCGGGAGCTTTTACCGCTGTTGATGACGGCCAGATGTTTCAGCCACCGGGAGAAACGGCTACAAAAGCCGCTCAGGATGCCTTAAACGGTTGGGATCCCTCGGGGGGCGCTACATTCTATTATAATCCTGCAAAAACCACAAATAAATGGATATGGTCCAGGCCTGTAATAAAAGTTATCGGTAAACACTATTTTGCAAAGTAGGAGGTGAAAAAGTGGAAGAAAAGGATTTTAAAAAATCGATGAATATTTGGAGAGGAATAGCAATAGTTCTTGTTATTGCCCTATTAGGTGTGGGAGTGTATTCTTATAATTTATTTAAAACGAAGAACCAATACGCCACAATGCTTCAAAATCAATATCAAAGAGCCTTTAGAGACTTGGTTGCGGATGTGGAAAATGTAAGAATCTTACTGGATAAAGCGGATGTCTCTGCATCTACGGCACAATGCAACTCATTGATGACACAGCTGTGGCAAAGTGGGCATTCTGCTACCCAAAGCTTGGGCTTGATACCGATAAGTCTTGGGGTTTTAGGCAACACGGAAAAGTTTTTGAATCAGCTTTCTGATTTTAGTTTTTCAATATCAAAAATAAATGCCGGCAATAAACTGATGAACGATGAACAGAAAAATCAACTGAATCAGTTATCGGATTATTCAACAAATCTGCTTAATGAGCTTAGAACAATGCAGCAGGATATTAATACAGACGGAATAAAATTCGGCGAAATGGCAACAAAAGGTCTTTTTCATATGAAAGATGCGGGAGAAAATGTTGCGGACACAAAATTTGGGAGTATAGAGAAACAGTTTACCGAATACCCCACAATGATATATGACGGCCCCTTTTCTGATAATGTCATAGAGGGAAAACCAAAGGCATTGGAAAAAGAAAAAGATGTGGATTTAAAAGCCGCCGAAGACAGGGTAAAAAAGTTTATCGGGGAGGATAAGGTTGGAAAAGTCACTGAAATAAGCTCGGGAAAAGGCTCAATCAATACCTTCGGATTGGAAGTGGAGCCTCCCGACGGAGATAAAAGCAAATCAGTTTTTATAGATATTACTAAAAAAGGCGGTCATGTATTATGGCTCTTGGATCCAAGGGCAGTTACCGATAAAAAGCTATCCGATGAAGAGGCAACTAAAAAGGCAAAAGAATTTTTAAAAACACAGGATTTTGGGGATTTAGAAGAAACCTTTTATTATAAAAACGATAATACTATAACAGTGACATATGTTGCGATTGAAGATGGTGGTGTGCTTGTTTATCCGGACCAAATGAAGGTGAAAGTGGCCTTGGATAACGGGGATATAGTAGGTTTCGATGCCATCCAATATCTTAAAGCACACAGACAAAGAGATATAGGAACGCCAATGATATCGGAAGAAGAAGCCAGGAGCAAGGTCTCCACAAACTTGGAGGTAGATAGAGTTAAACTGACTTTGATACCTTTACCGGGAGACAGAGAACAATTATGCTACGAATTCAGAGGTAAGTGTAAAGATAATGATTATTTTGTATATATAAATGCGGAAAACGGCAATGAGGAAAATATTTTACGAATTATAAAAGAGGAAAACGGTACACTGACTCAATAGGAACGTGGTCTGTCAGGTAATAATAGGTATACATGCAGGGTAGACGATTCTGTCTGCTCGTTTATGTCATAGGTGTCCGATATGCTAAAACATATAGCAAAATTTTCATGTGTAAAAGTTACATTTGCGGGATAAAATAATGATACAGCCTCAGAAAAATAGGAGGTGCGCCATGGCTAGCAGAAGAGGACTAATGTCAGAAGAGTTAAAGTTTGAAATTGCAAAAGAACTTGGCGTTGACCAAATAGTTAATTCAGAAGGCTGGGGTGCAGTCTCATCAAGAGACTGTGGTAACATCGTTGCAAAAGCTATAGAATTCGCCAACAGAAAGTATGGCAGCAGTTAAAGACACTAACACCTTATCATCAGGAAAGAGGCGGGATTTTCCCGCCTCTTTTCCATGCGGAACTCGGTAGTGTAAAACCCTTACTTAAATGCTATAATAGCAATTAACAAATATAAAAAAGGTGATATTATGGCACAAAAGCTAATAAAACTGAAAGGAAATACCTATTACATAGACAGTCCCGTTAAAGTCGGTGTAATAACAAACGAAGAAGGTAAGGCCGTTATAGTGGATACGGGAATAGATGATGATGCTGCAAGAAAGATTTTAAGGCTGCTCAGAGAAGAAGGCTTCACACCGGCAGCAATAATAAACACCCACTCTCACGCCGATCATTGCGGCGGCAACAGCTTTATAATAAAAAGAGTAAACATCCTCGTATATGCATCGGGCTTCGAAAAAGCGATTATAGAATATCCAATTTTGGAACCCTATTATCTTTATTCAGCATACCCTTTAAAAGCCATGCAAAACAAATTCCTTATGGCAAAAGGAAGTCCTGTAGATTATATACTAAAAAAGGGAGCAACGGAAGTAGAAGGAATAAATATAAATGTCGTACCGCTACCGGGACATTCACCCGAGATGATCGGAATTGCAACCGGGGATAATGTACTTTTTGTTGGGGACGCATTTTTTTCCGATAAAATACTGGAAAAGTACGCATTAGCCTATTGCACCGATGTGAAAAGGACCCTCTCAACCCTTGAATATCTAAAAATTCTAAAGTATGATTATTTTGTTCCCTGCCACGGAGAAGTATTGGAAGACCCAATACCTACAATTGATATAAATATAGATAAGGTTTATGAGATAAAAGATAAGATTTCGGATTTTTGTAAATCTCCAAAATCCAGGGAAGAAATAGTGGCTTATATATCGGATCTGTATAATATAAATTTAAACATTTCTCAATATTATCTGACCTCATCTTCAGTATCCGCTTATTTATCTTATATGACCGATGAGGAAATGCTAATAACAGAAGTTTTAAATAACAATATAAAGTGGACGAAAGTTTAAAAACGAAAAGGAGCAAGTTACATGACAAAAGCGTTGGCACTGACATCTGGGGGTTTGGATAGCATATTGGCGGCCAAACTGATAGCCGATCAAGGAATAGAAGTTACGGGCATTTGCTTTGCTTCAGCATTTTTTGGCAGCCGTAATGCGGAAAAGATGGCGGAGCAGATAAAAATGCCCCTTATAATAATTGATTTCACAAAAGAGCATTTGGAAATGACGAAAAACCCTAAGCACGGCTACGGTAAAAATATGAATCCCTGCATAGATTGTCATGCCATGATGCTGAATTTCGCGGGTAAATATATGGAAGAACAAAATTACGACTTTTTAATCACCGGGGAAGTCTTGAACCAAAGACCCATGTCACAAAATATTAAATCATTAAATATAGTAAAAAAAGAATCCGGATATGAAAATAAGATACTCAGGCCCCTCAGTGCCTTGAAGTTGCCTCCGACACAGATGGAAATTGAAGGTCTGGTTGACAGAACAAAACTGTTGGGTTTCAGCGGTAAAACGCGCAAGCCCCAAATAGAACTGGCAGAAAAGATGGGGATTGTTGAGTATCCTTCTCCGGCAGGCGGGTGTTTTTTGACGGAGCCGAATTTTGGCAGAAGACTGAAGGATCTGTATAAATATAATAAAGAAAAGGCGGATACCGATGATGTCAGGCTCTTGAACATGGGAAGACATTTTAGAATATCCGAAAATGCAAAAATTATAAGCACTAGAAATATAGACGAATATGAAATGCTGAAAAATCTTTTGACAGATGATATGTGGATATTTGACACCGCGGAACATAAAGGTTCAACAGTGGTGCTGAAGCCGGCGATTGGCTATGAACCTGCGGTAGATGAAATATATCTTACTGCCTCCATAACAGCTAGATACAGCAAAGGCAAAGATGAAGAAGAGGTAACGATAAAATATAAAAAACAGGAAGAAAACGAATACAGTTTTATAAAAGTAAAACCGGCCATAGACGAAGATATTAAAGAATATATGCTATAGATTGAAATGGGGGTATAACATGGACAGCAGACCTATCGGAGTATTTGATTCCGGTATAGGCGGCTTGACGGTGGTAAAGGAAATCATGAAATTACTACCGGATGAGGATATCATATACTTTGGTGATACGGCAAGAGTTCCTTATGGAACCAAATCAAAAGAAACGGTAATCAAATATTCTTTTCAATGTATCAGGTTTTTGTTGGAGAAGGATGTAAAAAGTATAGTGGTGGCATGCAATACAGCAAGCGCCACAAGTTTGGAAATATTACAAAGAAGCTTTGATTTCCCTATAATAGGAGTTGTGGAACCCGGGGCAAAGACTGCTTGCAAAGTTACAACCGGTGGAAAAATCGGGATAATAGGTACAGAGGGTACCGTTGCAAGCGGCGCTTATGAAAAGGCAGTGAATAATATAAATAATGAGATAACAATACTCCTTCGGGCCTGCCCGTTATTTGTGCCCATAGCGGAGGAAGGGTGGCAGAACACGGAGGTTGCCTTGTTAGCAGCCCGGAGTTATTTACAGGATTTTAAAAACAGTGGCATTGATGCCTTGATAATGGCCTGCACCCACTATCCTTTATTGGAAAGGACCATAGAGAATGTTTTGGGTAAAGAGATAAAACTGGTGAATCCGGCGTATGAAACGGCAAAGTTATTGGAATACATGGTGAGCTACAATGGTATTAAAAACGATATAAACCGCGAGGGCGAGTATAAATATTTTGTCAGCGATAATCCGGTTAAATTTAAAAAAGTTGGAGAAAACTTTTTAGAAAGATCTGTGGGTTGGGTTGAAAAGATTGATATAGAAAAGTATTGATACTGCTTTACGCAGTAATTTTTTCGTGCTACAATTAAGGTATGCCGAATAATCGGCAAGTGGGGGTGAGGGTTAATGATAGATTCTTTATTTAAAGAAAACATTTCGGAAATCTTAGAGCATATCGAGGACGGAATCCATATAGTTGATAGCAACGGTAAAATAATATATTACAATAAATTTGCCGCTCAATTGGATAATGTTAACCCGGAAGAAGCCATAGGCCGCCACATACTTGAGATATACCCGTCTTTATCACCCGAGACCAGCACAATCCTCAGAGTAATAAGAACCGGAGAATCAATACTGAACTATGAACAATCCTTCCGCAATTATAAAGGCAAAGTTATAACAACCATAAACACCACCATTCCTATAATAGCTAATAAAAAAATCATTGGCGCTGTCGAAATATCGAAGGATATAACCGAAGTTAAAAAATTGACACAAAAAGTGGTGGATTTGCAGGCGGAATTGTTATCAGATGAAAGACTTAAAAAAAGAAGGAAAGAAAGCAGCCAAGCCGTTTATAATTTTGCGGATATAATAGGGACTGCGGAAATAATGCTGAAACTGAAGAGGGATGCCTTGAGCGTATCACATTCACCGTCTCCTGTAATGGCATACGGAGAAACAGGCACGGGGAAAGAGCTGCTGATACATGCTATTCATAATGCCAGCCAAAGAAAAGACAAGCCCTTTATAGCCCAAAATTGTGCTGCAATTCCTGAAACCTTGCTGGAGGGCATATTATTCGGAACGGTAAAGGGTAGTTTTACCGGAGCTGAAAATCGACCCGGCTTATTTGAATTGGCTGACGGCGGAACCTTATTTTTGGATGAGATAAATTCCATGTCACCGAATTTGCAAGCTAAACTTTTAAGGGTTATTCAGGATAATATAGTAAGAAGAGTCGGTGATACAAAGGTTACCTATGTAGATATCAGGATAATGACGGCAATAAGCAATGATCCTCGGGAGGCTTTGATGAAAAAAACTATCAGAGATGATCTTTTCTACAGGCTCAGTGTCATATCCTTGCGGATGCCTCCTTTGAGAGAGAGGCAAGATGATATTCCTCTTCTCAGCAAATACTTTATAGAAAAATATAATAGAATCTTAGGCAAAAAAGTTACGGGAATATCAGATAGTGCGACAGACTTTTTTATGTCTTACGCTTGGCCGGGAAACGTGAGGGAATTGGAACATGCCATTGAAGGCTCTATAAATATTGCCGAAGGTGAGGAGATAACTCCAAGATCGTTGCCTTATTACTTGCAAGAATCTTATAAAAAAAGCAAAACAGGAAAAGCAAGAGCCGGGCTGAGGCCTTTGACCGAAACCGTTGATAAAGTGGAGAGCGTGATGATTGTCAGGGCCTTGAGACAAACAGGTGGCAATATTACAAAAGCGGCTAAGCTTTTAAAGATTCCCCGGCAAACCTTACAATACAAAATAATTAAATATAATGTGAGATTAAATTAAGCCGAATAATCGGCAATAAAAAGTGAAAGTGCAACTTCCAACTTGCAAACTTTCATTTTTTTTAATTAGAAAGCATAAAGCGGAAAGCAATAAGCGGAAAAATTGTGGAACATCCGTGGGGGCGGTCTTTGACTGCCCGTAATACCAACAAACATAACAATACATCCGTATGGGCGGTCTTTGCTTGCCCGTATACCAACATACATGATAATAAATCCGTGGGGACAGTCTTTGACCGCTCGTAATACCAACAAACATAACAAAACATCTGTAGGGGCGGTCTTTGACCGCCCTTAATATCAACAAACATAACAATACATCCATAGGGATGGCTTTAACCTTCCAAACCACCCTAACAATCTTATCTATGGTATCCGTTCTCTGCCATCTGTTTTCTGTTCTCTGTTTGGCATAACTTTTGCATGAGTATATTAAGATAGATAAAATCCCGGAAAACAATAATTCGAATCTTATAATAAAATCTAAATTTAAAAGATGGGGGGAAGTTTATGTTAAAAGGATGTAAATACGGAACTCACAGGGTAATAGAACCAAAAGGAGTATTGCCCCAACCGGCAAAAAAAATCGATAATAATATGGATGTGCTTTATGATAATGAAATACTTATTAATGTTCAGACTCTAAATGTTGATTCAGCAAGCTTTACACAGATTAAAAATCAGGCTGAAGGCGATGAAAAAAAAATTGCAGAAATAATGAAAGGTATAGTAGCCGAAAAAGGTAAACACCAAAACCCGGTAACAGGTTCCGGCGGGATGCTTATAGGTACAGTAGAAAAAATCGGCACAGCATTGGAAGGTAAAATTGACCTAATAGTCGGTGATAAAATTGCAACTCTGGTTTCCTTATCCTTAACACCTCTGAGAATTGATGAAATCGTTGAAATAAGAAAAGAAATAGATCAGGTTGATATAAAGGGAAAGGCTATATTATTTGAAAGCGGAATATATGCGAAAATACCAAATGATATGCCTGAGAACCTTGTTTTATCGGCACTTGATGTTGCAGGCGCGCCTGCACAGGTTGCAAGACTTGTAAAACCCGGTGATACCGTTGTAATAATCGGTGCCGGCGGCAAATCGGGGATGCTCTGCTGCTATGAAGCGAAGAAAAGAGCGGGAGTAACGGGAAAGGTTATAGGTATAACTCACAGCGAAAGAAGTACGGAGAGATTAAAAAGCTTAGGCTTTGCCGATGAAGTATTTCCGGCAAATGCCCAAATGCCCGTTGAGACAATGAACAAAATAGCGGAACTGACAAAAGGAGAAATGGCGGATATTACAATTAATAATGTTAATGTGCCGGACACGGAAATGACCAGCATATTATGCACTAAAAACACAGGTACGGTTTATTTCTTCAGCATGGCAACAAGCTTTACCAAGGCGGCCTTGGGGGCGGAAGGTGTAGGCAGTGATGTGAATATGGTAATAGGAAACGGATACACGAAAGGGCATGCGGAAATAACATTGCAGCTTTTCAGAGAATCCGAAAAACTGAGAAATATCTTCACCGAGCTTTATGCATAAAGGGAAAAGTGAAAAGCGTAAAGTATAAAGCATGAAGTCTAAAGCATCCTCTATTAAAGTCATTCTGAGGGAATTGCATTGCAATTCCGCGAAGAATCTTTTGTATCATTACATTATCAGCCGAAGAGGATCCTTCGGCAAGCCTCAGGATGATAAAAGTGGAATGTTTGCCAGTTGTAATGTCGATACATCCGTAGGGGAGGATGACTCTGTCCTCCCGCAATAGCTCAATATAAATACCCCATGACCAAAAACACGTGACTAAAAAATAAAAGGAGGTCAAACCATGAGACATTATACCGATATAGAAATATGGAAGGATGTCACACCAAAACAGTGGAAGGACTGGAAGTGGCAAGTAACTAACAGAATCACCACGGTAGACCAACTGAAAAAAGTAATAAATATCACTACGGAAGAAGAGGAAGGCATTCATGATTGCCTGAAGACTTTGAGGATGGCAATAACCCCATATTATGCATCACTTATGGACCCCGAGGATGTGAATTGCCCGGTAAGAAAGCAGGCGGTACCTACAAGTTACGAATTGCATAGAGCAGAAGCGGATCAATTGGATCCTTTGAGTGAAGACGAAGATTCACCAACCCCGGGACTTACTCACAGATACCCCGACAGAGTGTTGTTTCTAATCACCGATCAATGTTCCATGTACTGCAGACACTGCACAAGAAGGAGATTTGCGGGACAACAGGATAAATCGGTACCTATGGAAAAGATAGAAAAATCAATAGAATATATTAGAAATACTCCCGGAGTCAGAGACGTGCTCCTGTCCGGCGGAGACTGCCTATTGGTGAAAGATGATGTGTTGGAATATATCATAAAAAAATTAAGGGAAATACCTCATGTGGAAATAGTAAGATTAGGTTCCAGGGCGCCGGTTGTCATGCCCCAAAGAATCACACCCGAACTTGTCAATATGCTGAAAAAATATCATCCCATCTGGCTTAATACTCATTTTAATCACCCTAAGGAAATTACTCCCGAATCCGCGGAAGCATGCGCAAGACTTGCGGATGCAGGAATACCTCTTGGAAATCAATCCGTGCTTTTAAGAGGTGTAAATGACTGTGTTCATATAATGAGAGATTTGGTACATGAGCTTGTAAAAATAAGGGTAAGACCTTATTACGTATATCAATGCGACTTATCTTTCGGTATCGAGCATTTCAGAACAACAGTATCAAAAGGCATAGAGATTATGGAAGGATTAAGAGGACATACATCCGGATTCTGTGTCCCCGTTTTTGTTGTAGATGCTCCCGGCGGCGGCGGTAAAACTCCGGTAGGTCCACAATACGTGATTTCACAAAATAAAAACAAGGTTATACTGAGAAACTTTGAGGGCGTAATCACAACCTACACTGAACCCGAATATATTGAAGAACCATGCAACTGTCCCGTATGCAGAAAAGAAAGAGAAGATAAATTAAGCGGTGTTGCAGGTCTATTGGAAGGCAACGCGATGAACCTGGAACCCACCGAAATGCTGAGGAAAGAAAGGGCTAAAATGCGCAAGCAATAGTTTGAACGATAGAGGAACGATAGAGGAACAATTGTTGAACGGTAGCGGCGGACGACCCTGTCCGCCCGGCTTTGACCATATGCTTACAAAATACAGTAAGATTCTTCACTCGC
>CAYXAT010000024.1:19510-20984 GCA_964462065.1 uncultured Clostridiaceae bacterium
TCTTCACTCGCTATGCTCCTTCAGAATGACATGGTTCGAGTCGTCTTCACTCGCGATGCTCCTCGAAAATGGTAAGAATTGATATTGTCATCCTGAGGGAATTGCACTGCAATTCCGCGAAGGATCTTGACCCTATAGAAGCGACCCTAACAATCTGACCTCTGACTCCCGATGTCTGATCTCTGCATAGTTGAACGATAGTGGCGGACGACTCTGCCCGCCCGATTAAATCATTAATATCTTCGAAAGGAACAGCTATATGCGATTAATCGACCTTATATATCCCTCAAACAGAATAGTATCTATAGTGGGTACCTTCAAAAATGCGGGAAAAACCGTAACACTGAACGAAATAATAACCCAGGCGGGGGGAAAAGATATTCCCATTGCGCTAATTTCTACCGGCAGAGACGGAGAAAAGCGGGATGTTCTGACGGAAACAGAAAAGCCCCCGGTGCATGTTAATAGAGGTACAATAATAGCCACTGTAGAAAATGCGATAAAACCCGAATATGCAGGCATCGAAATACTGCATGTTACAGATTACAACACGCCCATGGGCAGGGTTATAATCGGCCGTGTTATGGAAAACGGTTATGTGGAAATATCAGGTCCTTATTCCGCCCGCACTGTAAGAATCATGTGTGAAAAGATGATGGAGTTCGGAGCGGAACTGATACTTATAGATGGTTCCTTAGATCGTCGTGCTTCTGCCGCACCTTTCATATCGGATGGGACAATTCTGGCGACTGGGGCATCTTTGGCCAGGTCTCAAGATTTAGTCATAGATAAAACTTTGCATATAATAAACAATTATTCCATACCGAAAATAGAAGACGAAATGATAGGAGATATAGCTCAGGACATTATAGAACAAGGAAAAACAGGTGTTATAGATAAGGATTTAACAGTCAAACATATTGATACTCTCACTTCATTGCAAAGTGGAAACGACATAACAAAACATATTACAAAAGAAACCGAATATGTAGTATTATCCGGCTCCGCTACGATTTGTACACTAAAGGATATAATGCAAAATGCTAAAAGAAAGCTTAAAGTAATAATAAAGGACGGAACAAGGATTTTCTTATCCGAAAGAGAAATGCATTTATTAAAAAGGATGGGAATGGAGTTGAAAGTTATAGACAGCATAAATATTGTTGCCGTAACGGTAAATCCCTACTCTCCTGACGGCTATTATTTTGATGCCATAACATTTTTGGACAATATGAGAAGGGCTATACCGCATATACCTGTATTTGATGTGATGCAGGAGGGGTTATAGCATGGAGATTAACGAAAGAACAAAGTATTTATTGGATATAGAAAAAGTATTGGAAGGACTAAACCCTATAACGCCTTACGGAATAAAGTTGAAGAACCGGATGATACCCTATAAAAAAGAACAAAAAACTGAGCTACAGGAAGAATTTGATCGAATAGAAAAGATAGTGGAATTAGTCGAAACACA
>CAYXAT010000025.1:0-20263 GCA_964462065.1 uncultured Clostridiaceae bacterium
TATAGCATAATCTAACAGTAATTCTTACAAATAAAATGTCTCAATAATGTAATTTTTACATTTGCAGCGGTAAAAGAAGTTTGACACTTAAGTAAAATAACTTTTACCTTTCACAAGGGTTTACCGTTTATAAAGCCAATTTAGTATAGTATTCGATTCTTTTAGTTGGTTTTACTTAATTGGCATATATATTGCATTAATACTAAAGAGCACTAAAGAAATCATTAAATATTTTAATTACATACCTAGTGAAGAGAGAAAATTTATTAAAGGGTATAAGCTTTTGAAAAGAGTCTATTATGAGATTGAAGGTTTGATGGTTGCTTATGATGCAATAGGAGTTGGGATAAAATATTTGAAATCATAGTAAACCTGTAATTAGTTATGTTTTGATATTGAAAATCAATGATTTTTATAAATATAAGAAAACTGAATATCGAGAAATATAAAAACGTGAAAATAGAATGTGAAGATAAGCGAAAAAAGTCTGTTTATGATCACAAAAAATTACTTTATGCAAAACAGAATTACTAAAAAGGAAGAAGAGGTATGTAAGATGAGGAATTATTTCAGTGACAACGTCAGAAGATACCCTAAACAGAAGGGTACTTTTGAAATCTTTACAATAGCCAATGAAAAGGAATTGGCGGGAGAAAAGGTAATACACATGGAGATAGGAAGACCGGACTTTGATACACCTAGGGCAATTAAGGAAAGTGCTATAAAGGCGATTGAGAAAGGACAAGTGCATTATACCGAGTTTATAGGGTCCTTTGATTTAAGGAAAGCTATATCTGAAAGTGAGTATTCTAAGACAGGTCTAAGCTATGATCCGGGAAAGGAAATTGTAATAACAGTAGGTGCTACGGAGGGTCTGTATTGCATATGGAATGTATTTTTAGATCCCGGCGACGAGATTATGATACCAAGTCCATATTATGTTTCTTATTCCAGGCAATTGACGTATTCGGGAGCCTGTATAGTCGAAGTGCCTGTTTTGAAAGACAATAAGATAAAATATAATATTGATGATTTTAAGTCCAGACTTACTGATAAGACAAAGATTATATTGTTAAATTCACCGAATAATCCGACGGGATACGTTATGACTGATGATGATCTTAATATGATAGCGGAATTGGCAATAGAAAATGATCTTTTAGTGGTGTCTGATGAATGTTATGATAGCTTTGTATTTGAAGGAACCTATAAAAGTATTGCTACTTTACCGGGCATGAGAGAAAGAACAATTGTTGTTAATTCATCTTCAAAAACTTTTTCTATGACGGGTTGGCGAATTGGCTATATTATGGCAAATGAGGATTTTATAAGAGAAATGAACAGATCCCATAGTCAGACTTCAGTATGCGCTACTTCCTTTGCACAAGCAGGAGCGATTGAAGCTTATAAAAACGTTTATAAAGAAGTTGACATCATGATAGAAGAGTTTAAATCAAGAAGAGATTATGTTGCGAATTGCCTGAATAAAATGGATAATATAAGCTTTATCAATCCGGAGGGAGCTTTTTATGTATTCATTAATGTAGGTAAATTAGGTATGGATGGAACAAAATTTAGTGAAAGACTGTTAAGAGAAAAAGGCATTGCACTGTCTCCCGGGATTTCTTTTGGCAGCGATTGGATAGATTATGTAAGGTTGGCTTATTCATGTTCAATGTATGACATCGTTGAAGCAATGAATTTAATGAAAGATTTCATTGATGATAACAAAATATAATATAGATACCCTTGTAATAAGGAAGATTGAGGTGTAATAATGAAAAAAGTTGTTTTGACATACGGTTCACAGGGAAATTTGAAATATGAGATGGAAATATTAGACGGTTTTGCAGATATAGCGAGAATTCCTTGCGCAACCGAAGAAGATTTAATAAAAAATTGTAAAGATGCAGATGCGGTACTTAGTGTATATGAACCCTTTACTGCTTTTGTAATGGACAATTTACCTAAATTAAAAATTATAGCAATTAAAGCAATCGGTGTTGATAATGTAGATATTGAAGCTGCAAGAAAAAGAGGTATAGCTGTAACAAATATACCGAGATATTGTATTAACGAAGTTGCTGATCATACGGTTATGCTTTTGTTGGCAATTAACAGAAGACTTATCCAATTTCATAACAGCATCCAAAATGACAAGCTTTGGAAATTCAGTATTTGTCATGATATTTCCAGATTGAGTGAATGTACAATTGGCTTATTGGGATTTGGGAATATACCCAGGTTGGTAACGGAAAGATTAAAAGGATTCGGTTCTAAAATTATTGCCTATGATCCTTATGTTGAAGAGGAGATAGCCAATGAATACGGAGTGGAATTGAAAAACATAGATTATATATATGAGAATTCGGATTATATTTGTTGTCATCTGCCACATAATAAATATACAGAAAAGTTTGTAAACGAAGATGCATTTAATAACATGAAGGACGGAGTAGTTTTTATTAATACGGGCAGGGGTAGAGTTGTTGATGAACAAGCATTAATAAATGCTTTGGATAAAGGCAAGATAGGTTATGCAGGGCTGGATGTTTTGGAGGAAGAGTATCCCGATATGAGTATTTCGCCTTTAAATGGCAGGGACAATGTAATCTTAACTCCTCACGTTGCATTTTATTCCATAGCTTCAGTTCGTGATGCCAGAATACATTCAGCAGAAAACATTTTGTTTTATTTAAAAGGTGAATATGAAAAATGCAGTATTATCAATGGAGTGAATGCATAAAGGTTAAATACTAATGTATAGCTTGAGATTGCAAATAAAGAAGCAATATAGTAATATAAAGCCCACAATATAAAAATCAGGTAGGTTGATATACATGATAAGAAGATACGTTGAGCAGATACTTAGTATTTATAATTATATAGATGGATTAGTTGTCACAAATAATAAAGGCATAGTTGAGTACTTTATTACTTATAGACCTGATATTAACAGACTAAAGGAAGAAGATGTACTTGGTAAACATATCCTTGATATATACCCTGATCTAACCACGGAGACCAGCAGTGTTTTAAGGGTATTAAAGAATGGAAAACCAATTTTTAATGAGAGACAGCATTTAAAGACTTATAAAGGCCAATCTATTTATGCTGTAAATAATACATTGCCTATCCTTTCAGGTGAAAAAATTGTCGGTGTTGTAGATGTTTCTAAATATTTGGATCCGGAAGCCAGAAGAGAAAACATCATTCTTTCGTTTAAGGATAAACATTTGCCTAAAAACAAAAATGAACTTTATTCCGTAGATGATATCATTACTAATGAAAACTCCATGATGGTGATAAAGGAAAGAATCTTAAAAGTCTCGAAAACCGGTTCTTCCGTTCTTGTTTATGGAGTTACAGGCACAGGTAAAGAACTGGTAGCTCAATCTATCCATAAACATAGTGATAGGTCCAATATGCCTTTTGTTTCACAAAATTGTGCAGCTATACCTTCTACTTTATTGGAAAGCATATTATTCGGTACTGTAAAAGGAAGTTATACCGGTGCGGAGAATAAAAAGGGTTTGTTTGAAGTAGCTCAAGGAGGGACTATCTTTTTAGATGAGATTAACTCCATGGAAATAAGCGTTCAAGCGAAAATACTAAAAGCAATAGAAGAAAAAAAGATTAGGAGAGTTGGCGGTATTGATCCTATAGATATAGATATAAGAATAGTGTCCGCAGTTAATGAAGAACCTTGGAAAGCGATAAAAGAAGGCAGATTAAGAGAAGATTTATTTTATAGGTTGAGTGTGGTTCAGATAAATATTCCCGATTTAAAAGAAAGAAGACGAGATATTAAGCTTTTGACCGGTTATTTTATTAACAGATATAATAAAAATATGAATAGAGGAATAATAGGTGTTGAGGAAAGAGTTGAGGATATATTCAATAACTATTCATGGCCCGGTAATGTTAGAGAATTAAAGAATGTAATTGAGGGAGCTTTTAATTTAACTTCGGGTAATCTTATAATGGTAAAAGATTTACCGGACTATTTACAGAATAAAACCAACCGTTATAATGATAGAATAGAAGACTTGCTGGGCAATGTACCCTTGAGTAATATGGTGGAAGATTATGAAAAGAATATCATTGTGGTCGCTTTGGAAGAATCCATCAATATGGTTGAAGCCGCTAAGCTTTTAGGAATATCCAAGCAATTATTGAGATACAAGATGGATAAATACGGATTATGATTGTTATTTAAAATAGTATGGCTCCTTATCTCCGGTAAGAATAATTTTACTAGGGGGTAAAATTATTTTTACTCATTATCTTATTTCATGCATTTCCAAGGAATTTCAAAATTTAATTAAAAATATTATTTTTCTATAATGCAATAAAATTCGAATTTTTTATTGCTATTAGCCAATCTCCATAATTATTATTGAAGATAATTATGGTACTTAGTGGTACATATCTATTTTGGTATGGATATTGCAACATGAGTATGGTAATAAAAGAAAAGTTATTATGAGAAAATATTATAATCTGAGGAGGAATCGACATGAGCTTAAATATGAAGATAACGGATATAGATGCTATTCCGGGAGAAAGATGGTTTCCAAAAGAAACGTCTTTTGAAGAAGATATGCAATTATATTGGGGGGATTGGGGGGTAGCATCGGAAGTAGATACACTGAAAGCTGTTTTGATGAGAAGGCCCGGTAAAGAGATAGAAAACTTTGATTATAAGCAAGTTAGATTTAAGGAGCCCATTGATGTTCAAAAATTTAGAGAACAGCATGACAATTTAGCTAAGATTTATAAAGAACACGGTGTAAAGGTATATTACGTAGAAGAGCAAAGAAATGATAGACCAAATGCGGTATTTGTACGAGACCAGGTATTTATGACTCCCGAGGGTGCAATAATCACAAGGCCGGCAATGGCTGAAAGGCGAGGAGAAGAAAGATTTGTAGCGGAAGCTATGGCAAGATTAGGCGTACCTATTATTAAAACAATTGGCGGTAATGGAATTTTTGAGGGCGCCAACGGTATGTGGGTAGACAGGAATACAGTTATTTTAGCAACAGGCGGCAGAACAAACAGATCCGGTTATGAACAGGTAGAGCAAGAATTGAGGAGAATGGGTGTAACGGATATAATCCATATGCAAACCCCATACGGCAGTGCACATATTGACGGATTATTAAATATCGCAAGTCATGAAATAGCTATGGCACATGTATCACAAGTACCCTATGATGTTTGCGATTCCCTTAAAAAGAAAGGGTTTAAAGTATTGGAAGCTCCTTCTCAAACCGAAGCCAAGAATACTTTGGGGGTAAACTATGTAGCATTAAAACCCGGGTTGGTTGTTCAACCTGAAGGCAATCCAAGATGTAAAGAATTGCTTGAAAAGAATGGGGTTGAAGTAATATCCGTAGATTTTTCTGAAATATTAAAGGGATGGGGAGCAATACATTGCACAACTGTTTTCTTAAAAAGAGGATAGTATAAATAATCATTACATGGTATAATTATGAATTATATACTTTAGAGAGGAGGAAACTATATGGAGTTTACAAATGATTTAAACAAGGCTTTGTTTTTAACAAGCCCGGAATCACCATTGTCGGTGCATTTAGAAATGCTAAACAAAAGGGCCGATGGTGCGGCTGAAGATAAGTTTGACAAATATGCTTTTTATGCTTCTCGCAGTATTTTTATAAAGCATCCGGAAATATATTTAAAAGCAGATAAATGGTTCTATGAACATATATCAACAGTACCCGGGTATAAAAATGCATTTTTAGAAAACGATAGGGAAAGCAAGGAATATCTACCCCATGCCCAGTTTTTTAGGTCAGCCCCTTTTGATTTTGACTTGTTTCCATGGGATGATACCGAGATAGTTATGTCTTGCCAATCTTTTTACCCTGAAAGATATCCTTTTTTACCTTTTATAGATCGAAGAATGTTGCCCCTTGCGTCAACTTTAAAAACTACGAAAAAAGAAATTACGGAACTGGAAGCCGCTTCTATGAGATTCATAATAGAAAGTGAAAAGGCCGGTTCTACAGATGAAGTATTTGTCATCTATTCAGAAGAAGGAATGGCTTGGATAGCTTGTAAAGACGAAATATTATGTGCATTTAGCGGTAAAAAGGTAAGTGATGTAAAAGGAAAGATAGTATTAATATTTAATGATAAAATTGCTTGGTATCCTTTGATGGATCGGGAAGATGCCGGTAATTATCCATATCTGCAAAAGCTAGTTGATAGACTTGGAGAAAGGATACAAATGCCCTCTTTGATAGCTGAAGAAAAAGATTTATTGGAGAGAATAAAAAATGTTACCAAATTAGAAGGTGAAAAACAAGAGGCTGCAGCAACAATAGCGGCAGTCAGAAGTACAGGCAGATATACTAAATGGTTTAAGTTTCATACTTTATGGGATATAGCTATGCCGGTGAAAAAAGAAAGAGCATGGCAATACTATGGTTTTATTGAGCAAATTATTATTAGGGCTAATACTTTAAGTCCAATTGCCGCATATATGGCTGCTTGTTCCCGCAATGCTGAAGGTTATAATAAAATACTGACTCTTGATAGGGAATGGATAGGCACTGTAGCTTTTCCGAACAGAAATTATGTTTGGGGACATTTATGGGACGAATGCCTGGTGGAATACACCATAGATGAATCATTTAGAACTAATGCCGGACACTGTATGGTTCAGTCATTTATAATCAGTTCAGTTTTGAATATGGCCGGAGTAGATAACTTTTTACTGGAAGGAGAAGTACCGGGCTCTCATCATTATGTATTTGTGCCGGGTTACGGGTTTACTTTTGATAACGGAAGATTGCAATCTTCTATAAATACAATGCATTGGAATGGTCCCAGAGGAAATAAAGTTACCGCCCGTTTCCACTATAACGGGAAGTTTGCTTCACCAATTGGCGGCGGTCATTATTCCGGAACATTTTCACCGTCAGAGACTGTTGAACTGTTGAAAAGATTAAAGAGCTACCATAATGATAAGATATTAATCTATTGTGACGGGGATCATGAAACTAAGCATCCAAGAATTAATGAAGAAGATATCCCCAGAACAGAGAATTTTGAGATACTTTTGGATGAAGAATGGGAAGAAATAAAACTACCTTAATTTCTTAGGAAAGGAGGTTAAAACAAATGAATAATAAACCGGGTATTGAGAAACTGGAATTAAAAGTGTTAATTTGTGATAGGTCTCAGTATATCAATGATCTTTGGTCTCAATTCGGCCTTTCAATTTTAGCCGATTGTTATTGGAATGATGGCAACAGCAGAAGAATATTGTTTGATACCGGTTGGGAATCGGATCCCTTATTGCATAATATGAACAAGCTGGATTTAAATGTTGAAGATATTGATGCACTGGTATTGTCTCATTGTCATTATGATCATACCGGTGGTTTAACAAAGCTTATCAGAAATGAAAATGCGAAGTTTAAGTTAATTGCTCACAATGATATTACAAGACCGGTATATAGCTTAAAGCCGGAGATTCATTATATAGGATTAGATGAGAAACTTCTGTCGGAATTGCCAAGAGAAAGACTGATGCTATTAGCTGATGAAACAGAGATTTACAGTGATGTTTGGATAACGGGTACAATTCCCAGAGTTACAGACTTCGAGAAAACAGAAGAAGATGTATATATATTAAAGAATGGCAAATTAGTTGAAGATCCGGAAGAAGATGATATGGCTTTGGTATTTAATCTTGGAGAAGAAGGCATTGTTGTTGTTTCCGGTTGTAGTCATGCGGGAATAGTAAATATACTATATAAGTCCTTGGATATAACAGGTAATAAAAAAATAAAAAGTGTTATTGGCGGATTTCATCTTATTGACTTAAGTCAGGAAGTGAGAAAGCGAACAATAGAAGAACTAGGCAATTTGAATATAGAAAAAATATGGTCGGGTCATTGCACAGGCTTTGACGCAGAATATTTATTAAGAGAAAAGTTTGGGAAACGACATGAGATGTTTTATACGGGAGATGTGATTAATTTTACTATAAATAAGTAAAGTTAAAATAATTATAAAGTAGGAGGAGGAAAAATGAAAAAATCTAAATTGTTTAAAAGTATTGTATTAATGCTGCTTATCGCATTAATAGGCGCAAGTCTGTTGGCTTGTAACAAACAGCCTCAAGGTTCACAAGGCGGTGAAGAACCCAAAGGAAATGATAGTGAACCAAAGATTTTAGTAATCGGTGATAATAACCCCCCCGGTGATATTAACCCTCTGATAGGCAGGAATATTACATCTCAGTACATCAGTATAAGCACCTATGATACTTTGGTGGGCAGAAGCAGCATGGTTAATGAAGACGGTGAGTTGGTAGAAGAACCTGATGTGCTTATACCGAGACTGGCTGAAAGCTGGGATGTATCAGATGATGGCTTGGAATATGTTTTTCACCTAAGAAAAGGCGTTAAATTTCATGACGGTACTGATTTTGATGCAGAAGACGTAGAGTTTACCTTTAACATGTTAACAACTAACGGTAGCTACGCTTCATATTTTGACGAACTAATCTCTAAAGTGGAAGTATTGGATACTCATGAAGTTAAGGTTACTTTAAGCCGTGTTGAGCCTCAATTTTTAAAGAAAAGAATCAGCAGTTATAACGGAAGTATTTTGAATAAGAAGCTTGTTTTGGAGCAGGGTGCTGATAATATTGAAAATCAAATGCAGTGGTTGGCTTCAAATACAGCAGGTTCAGGGCCTTACAAACTTGAGTCATTGACAACGGATGAAGCACATTTAGTAATAAATGAAGATTACTGGGGTGATAGACCGGATATTGATAAAGTTATATTAAAGACCGTTGCGGAAGCAAGTAATTTGAGGACTATGTTGGAAAAAGGCGATATTGACTTTTATAGATTACCGGCAGCAAAGGATTACGATGCTTTAGAACAAAACCCTGATATAGAACTACTTGTAAGAGCAGCTAATTCAAAAATTGTTTATTTGGGATTGAATACGAAGAACAAACCCCTTGATAATCCTAAAGTAAGGCAGGCAATTGCTTATGCAGTTCCCTATGAACAGATATGTAAGGTTTTGGGAGGCGGAGAAAAATATGCTCCCAGAGCAAAAACAATCTTGACAACTGAGTTATCAGGATCATTTCCTGTTTTCGATTATGAGTATGATTTAGAAAAAGCTAAAGAATTATTAAAAGAAGCAGGTTACGAAAATGGCTTCAAATTGGATTTTGACTTGTTCAATGCAGGCAAGTTCCCGGATATGGCTGTAATATTGCAAGCTGAATTAAAAAAGATTGGTATAGATATGGAAATTAAATCAATGGCACCGCCGGCATTCTTCCAATCCGGTGACGCAGGAAGTCTTAATTTCTTTGTAGTATCTTGGTGGGATAATGCTGCTGACCCTGTAGGGTTATTAAATGATATTGTACACTCGGCTTCAATTCCTACACCGGGTAACTATGCAAGATATTCAAATAAAGATGTGGATGAATTAATCGATAAGGCAAAGAAAGAGATGGACACAGCCAAGCGTGATGAATTGTTAAAAGGTGTCCAAGAAATCTTGGCTGAAGAAGTACCATATATTCCGATTCATGAAGCAAAGATTGTACTTGCATTTAGGAAAAATGTAAAAAACTATGTCCATTATTCAGACAGCATAACAAGACTGTATGAATTGGAAATGGAATAAAGCATAATATAACCAACCATAGAGGCATGGAGTCAAACCTGCCTCTATGGATATTGGCTCAACTATGTGTACTAAGTTTTTAGGAGGTTGGTATAGTGAGTTTCAGCAGATATCTACTTAAGAGAATTGCGTTTATGATATTAGTGCTAATAGGGGCATCTATTTTATCTTTTGTTTTAGTTAGGATTGTCCCCGGAGACCCTGCACGAATATTATTGCCACCTCAAGCTAAACAAGAAGATATTGATAGAATGAAAGAAAAAATGGGTCTTGATGAACCCTATATTAAACAATACAGCCAATATATTAAGTCTTTATTAAAAGGAGATTTGGGATTTTCATACCATACGGGAAGATCGGTGGTTGATGAGTTTAAGTGGAGATTACCGGCAACTATAGAGCTTTCCATGTTAAGCCTTTTACTTGCAGCTTTGGTTGGAATATGGCTTGGGGTGATTTCAGCAACGAATAAAAATGGATTTGCCGACCATGCCTCCAGACTTTTTTCTATAGGAGGAATATCTGCCCCGGGATTTTGGATTGGTCTTCTTTGTATCTATGTTTTTTACTATAAATTAAGCTGGGTACCTGCTCCTACGGGGAGGGTTAATCTTATAAGGGAAACAGCAACGGGTGGAAGCGGATTTCTACTATGGGATGCCGTTATCACCGGGAATTGGGATTTGTTTAAAGATGCTTTAATGCATTTAATACTACCTGTTTTTGTTCTTTCATATTCATTTTTAGCTATGATTTGTAGATTGACCAGAACGGGAATGATTGAAGTTAGTCAACAAGATTATATTAGATTTGCAAAAAGTTGTGGTATTAAAAAGAAAAGGATAATCTGGAAATATTCATTGAAAAACGGTATAAGACCTGTTTTAACAATGCTAGGTATGTTTTTAGCACAGCTTATCGGTGGAGTGGTGTTTATAGAGACAGTGTTTAATTGGCCCGGCATAGGAAGATATGCTGTAGACGCAATAAACTTTTTGGATTATGGACCTATACAAGGATTTATTATATTTATGGCTTTAATTTATGTAGTTACAAATCTGATTGTTGATTTGATCTATATGGTAATAGATCCAAGGGTACAGTATTAACAGTGAGGTGAAATACATGCTTTCAAACAAAAGTAAGTTTACTTATATGAGAAAAGTGTTTATGTCTAATAAACTATCCTTGGTGGGAGCTGTTATAGTATTAATATTTCTATTAATAGTTGCCTTTGGACCTATTTTTGCAAAGATACCTCCCGACTTAATAGATTATGATAATATTTTGTCTTCTCCGTCTAATACCAATTATTTCGGAACAGATCAATATGGCAGAGATTTATTTAGTCGAGTAATTTTTGGTGCAAGAACCTCGTTGAGCATAGGATTAGTAGTTGTAACGTTTTCTACTATTTTAGGTTTATGCGTAGGTACTATTTCAGGATATTTAGGCGGAAGCTTTGATAATTTTATTATGCGATTAGTGGACTTATTAATGGCTTTTCCATCAGTTATAGTTGCTATGGTATTGGCTACTATAATGGGCGGCGGTATAAAAATTCTAATAATAGCTATGCTAATAAGTTCATGGACAGGTACCGCGAGAATTGCAAGAGGAGAAACTCTATCATTAAAGCAAAGCGGGTATATAAAAGGAACACAGGCTCTTGGCGGGAAATGGAACTATATATTATTTCATCATATATTGCCTAATGTTTTGCCCCCTGTTTTAGTCAGTGCTACTCTATCCTTTGGAAATATTATTTTAAATATAGCAGGTTTGAGTTTCATTGGTATAGGCGTTCAGGCTCCCCTATCAGAATGGGGTTTGATAATAAGCGAAGGCAGGGAATATATTGTAACGGGACAATGGTGGTTGGTATTCTTCCCCGGTCTTGCAATAGTGCTTACCGTTATTGGTTTGAACTTGCTGGGTGATGGTCTGAGAGATATCTTGGATCCCAGACAAAGGAGGTAAAAACATGGGTAAATTGCTTAATATAAAAGACTTAGATGTTGTATTTAATACCTTTGACGGGATATCAAGAGTATTAAGAGGTATTAATTTGGAAATTAACGAATCCGAGGCTTTGGGATTAGTAGGAGAAACCGGCTCAGGAAAAAGTGTTTTATCCCAGTCCATAATGAGACTATTGCCCGTTTCGGGTGAAATTGTTTCGGGTTCAATAACCTTTAAAGGGGAAAATCTTTTGGAATTATCCGAAAAAAGAATGGAAAGATTAAGAGGCAGCGGTATTTCGATGATATTGCAAAGCCCCATGACTTCTTTAAACCCTTTATTTAAGGTAAAAGATCAAATGACAGAAGTGATAATGACACATTCCTCCATTGGTAAGAAGGAGGCTTTGAAAAAGGCGGAAGAATTATTAAAAATCGTTCGTGTGCCTGAAGCGAGAAGTGTATTGGAAAGATATCCATTTGAGCTTTCAGGAGGAATGGCTCAAAGAGTGATGATAGCTATGGCGGTTTCAAGTAATCCTGCACTGATAATTGCAGATGAGCCTACTACAGCATTGGATGTTACGGTAGAAAAGCAGATAATAAAACTAATGCGTGAAATAATGGAGAAGACTAATAGCTCACTGATTTGGATTTCCCATGATTTAGATGTGGTTAAACAAGTTTGTGAAAGAATTGCCGTCATGTATGGCGGTACTATTGTAGAGATAGGCGATGCTAAAGAATTATTGTCTAATCCTTTACATCCTTATACAAAGGCACTTATAGAAGCAAGACCCTCATCAATAAAAAGAGGTAAGCCATTGAAAAGCATAGATGGATTTGTTCCTAATATGCTGAAAGTCCCGGAGGGTTGTATATTTGAATCAAGATGTGCAGATTGTAGTGAAAAGTGTTGTAAAGGGTTACCACCGGAGCTTATTAAATTGGATAATGGTAGGATGGTAGCTTGTAACAAGTTTTCGGATACGAAGACTGTATAATTAATACTATATTAACAAGGTGGTGAAGGGAAATGGAAAAGCCTATTTTATCAACATATGAATTAAGAAAATTATTTCCTGTCGAAGGGCGGATTTTAAATAAATCAAACAGATATGTACATGCTTTGGATAAAGTAAATTTGGATATAATGCCGTGTACGACTTTTGGATTGCTTGGAGAGAGCGGCTGTGGTAAATCTACTTATGCACAATTGGTGACAAGATTATTAGAACCGACTTCAGGTACCATAGAGTTCAAAGGAACGGATATTTCCAATATGAATAAAAGAGAATTGAGAGAAAGGAAAATTCATTGTCAGATTCAGATGGTATTTCAAAATCCTGCAGATGTGCTATCACCCAGGAAGACAATTGAATTTTTGCTCAAAGAGCCCCTTAAAATAAATAAATCATATGAAAACGAAAAAGAAATCAATAGTAAGGTTGAAGAGTTGTTAAATAAAGTTAATCTAAGACCGGAGTTGCTGACCAGATTTCCCCATCAATTATCAGGAGGACAACAGCAAAGGATATGTGTCGCTAGAGCTCTGTCGTTAAATCCTGACTTTATAGTTTTGGATGAACCTACTTCAGCTTTAGATGTTTCGGTTCAGGCAAAAATATTAAATTTGCTTATAGATTTACAAAAAAAGGAGTCATTAACATATTTACTTATCACACACGATATAAGGGTGGCTGAATATATTTGCACAGATATTGCTGTTATGTACTTGGGAGAAATAGTAGAGATTGTAAAAGCCGAGGATTTTCGAAATAGTGCAAGGCATCCTTATAGTAAATTGTTGATAGAATCTTCTTACGCTGATAATGAATTAAGCAACAGAGAAGTGGAGTCAGCCGGAGAGTTGCCTTCCCCAATCAATTTACCAAAGGGTTGTAGATTTAGGTCCAGGTGTCCCGAAAGTATTCCCATATGCTCCGATATACATCCGGATTTAACTGATTTGTCCGACGGTACTAAATGTCGATGCCATAAGATTAAATAATAAAACTTATTAAAAAAAACAAAGATATGCTTATAAGACTATGTAAAAGGTACTTGTAAACATATTGTACAAGGAGTGTTAAAAATGAATGTAAATGATTATGTTTTGAAATACTTTGATGAAAATAACGAAGAGTTAAGCAAATTAGCTAAAGAAATATGGGATTATGCTGAATTGGGATTGGAAGAGTATAAATCATGCAAAGCTATAATTAGTGTTCTGGAAAGAGAAGGTTTTTCCATAGAGGAAAATATATCCGATATGCCGACAGCTTTTATAGGCACTTGGGGCAGTGGCGAACCAATAATAGGCATATTAGGAGAATATGATGCGCTGGCAGGACTTTCACAGAAAGTATCTCATATTAAGGAACCGGTAGTCGAAGGCGCCGGAGGACATGGATGTGGGCATAACCTATTGGGAATTGGCAGCTTGGGAGCTGTAGTTGCAACGAAAAGGGCTATGGAGAAGTATGGTATCAAAGGAACCGTAAGGTATTATGGATGTCCCGCAGAAGAAACTATTTCATCAAAGGTTTTTATGGCCAGAGACGGTATTTTTGATGATTTGGCAGCTTCCCTTACTTGGCACCCGGATTTTGCTAATGCCGCCTATTATAGTTCCACACTGGCAATGAATTCTTTTAAGGTAAACTTCCATGGGATTACCGCACATGCCGCCGGTGATCCGCAAGAAGGGCGAAGTGCACTGGATGCGTCTATAATCATGGATATAGGAGTAAATTATTTAAGGGAACATGTGATTCAAGAAGCCAGAATTCATAGCATAATAACACATGGCGGAGATGCGCCGAATATAGTTCCCGGTTATTCACAAATTCACTATATTATTAGAGCACCCAAGAGACAGGATGTAGAGGAGATATACGAGCGTGTAAAAAATATAGCGAAAGGTGCAGCTTTAATAACAGGCACAACTTATGATATTGAATTTATTTGCGGTACTTATAATTATACTGTTAATAATACAATAAATGATCTAATAGCAGATAAGCTTGCACAAGTAGGGCCTATTGAGTACACAGAAGAAGAATTGGAATTTGCAAAAAATCTGATAGGTTCATTGGAACCGGGACAATTTGAAAGCTTTTTGAGTTCTCATAGACTGGATATCGATGAAATAGGCGGTGTAATATGCGGCAGGATAGCAGATGAATTGGAACTAAAAGGATTTTCAAAAGAAGAGGTAGTGCCGGTATCCGGTGACAGAGCTGATGTTTCATATATAACCCCATCAGCACAATTCGGAACAACATGTGTTCCATTAGGCACAGCGGAACATAATTGGCAGTTTGTAGCTTCTTGCGGTTCTACTATAGGATTTAAAGGCATGATATTAGCTGCAAAGATCATGGCTCTTGCTACACTTGATCTTATGCAAAAACCGGAACTTTTAAAAGCTGCACAAGATGAGTTGGATTCCGTTAGGAAGGGGAAAGAATATGTATCTCCAATACCCGGTGATATAACTATTAAGAAGATAATGGAGAAACAGTAATATACTAAGTTGAAAGGGCGAAATCTATGCAAAAAGAAGAGAAATATGTTGAATATAAATTAAGTGATGGTAATAGCATTGTACTTCCTTATATACTAATAAAGGGTGAAGAAGACGGACCTACGGTATGTGTTACAGCGGGAGTTCATGGTTGTGAATATCCTGCTATTGCTTCTGCTATAGCATTGTCCAAGAATCTTAATCCAGAGAAATTAAAAGGCACAGTAAAGATAATACCAATTGTAGATATGAAAGCTTTTAATAAAAAAAGTCCATTTGTTTGCCCTGAAGATAGAAAAAATGTTAATAGGTGTTTTCCGGGAGACAAAGACGGAACATATTCCGAAATCCTTGTTTACCATTTGTTTAATGAATTTATAAAAGGTAGTGGCTATTATATAGATTTGCACTCTGCAGATTTAACTGAAGAAATGATACCTTTTTGTGAAATTCATAAGTCGGGTGATGCTGATATAAACGAAATATCTTTTAATATGGCAAAGTATTCAGGTATAGATAAAATTGTATTTAAGTCCGGTGAAGGAGAAATAAACGACAAAAACCAAAGTTATTCCACTGCTGCAGAAGCAGGCATACCGGGTTTGGTAATAAACGCCGGTAAGATAGATGGAAATATTGAAGAATATATAAAAATACATTTACACGGTTTGATAAATATATTGACTTATGTAAAATGTTTAGATGGCAGTCTAATTGAATATAGTGATTATAAATGCTATAAAGCTCCTATACACATCAGGTCAAAAAAAGAAGGACTATTTTACAACAGTTGTAAAATAGGAGATGAAGTTAAAAAGGGAGATGTTCTTGGCAGGATTGAAAATGTTTTTGGCAGTGAATTAGATATCTTAAAGGCACCTGCTACAGGTGAAATACTATTAGTTAATACAAGCCTCCCCGTCAAAGAAGATGCCTTGTTGTTAGAAATTATTGAAAGGAAGTAGTATTTAACTTTATAAATAAAAACTGTTATATGAGGTGATATAATGAAAAAAATATGGCCTGACGGGATAAAATGCGGAGTCGCTTTTACATTTGATTTAGATGCTGAAACCTTTTGGTTTTCACGAACTATGGATAGTATGCATTCTGTGAATCTAATGGCAGAGGGCTCATATGGACCAAATGTTGCATTGCCTAGAATTCTTGATATGTTGGATAGACAAGATTTGAAGTCTACATTTTTTATACCCGGATGGGTTATCGAAAGGCATACGGAGGCTTGCAGGGAAATTGTAAAAAGAGGTCACGAGATAGGTTATCATGGATACTTGCACGAAAAGTCATATTTTATTGAGCAGGAAAATGAATTAATAATAAAATCAAAAAAGATAATGAAGGATTTGCTTGGTGTTGAGCCAAAAGGCCACAGGGCGCCGGAAGCGGATTTGAACAAGGAAACAATAGAATTGATAGCCAAAAACGGTTTTGAATATTCTTCAAATATGATGGATAGGGATTGCCCTTATCTGCATAAAACCGGTGATGGTGAGTATTTACCTGAACTGCCTTTTAACTGGCTTTATGATGATTCTTCTCATTTCTTTTTCACTGTACAGGAACCATCACGAAGGCCTATTATGCCTACAAGTATTGTAAAGGAAATCTGGTTGGAAGAATTTGAAGGCATTTATGAAGAAGGCGGGTCGTTGACTTTCGTACTACATCCTTGGATTTGTGGCAGGGTTAGCAGAGTAAAAATGCTGGAAGAAATCATTGAGTATATAAAGAAAAAACCGGGAGTGCTTATGGGCCCTGCTTATGAGATATGCAAAAAAGCAAAAGAAGGCTTGATGAAGTAAGATAGATTATTGATTAAATTATACAAATTATTATTATGATATGGTCATTGTTTTTAAGTGAAAGCAATGACCATTTTTTAAATTAATCTTTTAAATAAAAGTTAAGCAGAGTTTCATTTTTGCTTATCTATAAGTCTTTCAATAATTTATATAACTATTCTGCTATAATAAATAATAGGTGACAGAAGAGGGAGTGAAAAAAGTGAGCTTACGAATTATATACGGCAGAGCCGGGAGCGGTAAAAGCAGGTTTTGCATTGAAGATATAAAAGGCAGATGGGCGGAGGGGACATCCGGTCCTTTAATTTTGATTGTGCCGGAGCAATTCTCTTTTCAAACGGAAAAAAGCATGGTTAATGCTTTAGGCGGCTTAGGCCTCGGCGGTCCCGAAGTCCTGAGTTTTAAAAGGCTTGCAAGAAGAGTTTTGGATGAAGTTGGAGGGGCTGCAAGACAACATATAAATCAAGCGGGAAAGTCTATGATAATTCAAGGCATTTTAGATAAATGCAGAGGAGAGCTCAAGGTTTTCAGCAGAGCGGCGGGACAAAAGGGCTTTACCGATAAGCTGGCTTCCATGCTGTCGGAATTTAAAAGATATAATGTAAATTCCCAGATTTTATCGGAAGCATCGGAGAGGTTGGACGACAGATATTTAAAAGACAAGTTGGATGATTTATTGTTAATATACTCGAGTTATGAAGAAATACTTCATAGAGAGTATATCGATACCGATGATGATTTGACTTTACTAAAAAACCGCATTGATAAAAGTGAATATCTAAAAGGAGCAGAAATTTGGATAGATGAGTTTTCCGGATTTACTCCTCAAGAATATGAAATAATAGCCAAGCTGTTACAAATAACAGACAGGGTGAATGTAAGTCTGACAACTGATTGTCTGTCGGATACGGAGCAAATACAAGATATAGATGTTTTTTCTTCCATAAAATATACGGCAAACAAGATAACAAAGATTGCCGGGGATCTTGATGTAGAAATTGAAAGACCCGTTGCGTTAAAACCAACTGATGTCTGGAGATTTAAAAACAGTAAAGCCCTTCAACATATGGAAGAGTATCTTTTTCAATACCCTTACAAGGTTTATAATGAGAAAACAAATAAACTGAGCATTTTATCAGCACCTAATCTTTACAGTGAAGTGGAAAGTGTGGCTGTAAGCATAACTGAACTTTGCAGAGACAAAAACATCAGATACAAAGATATTGCTGTGATAGCAGGGAACTTGGACGATTACGAAAAGCTTATAAGGATTGTTTTCCCCCAATATAAAATACCATTTTTTATTGATAAAAAAAGAGCTGTTACTGAACATCCGTTAACTCTTCTTGTGTTATCGACGGTTCAAATTTTGATAAAAAACTTCAGCTATGAATCTATGTTCAGATATTTAAAGACCGGGCTTATTCAAGCATCTAAAGAGTCGGATGGTAGTTTCAACATTCAAGATCCTTCAGGCAATGCCCTCAGGATGACAAAATCGGATGAATGCAGTTGCCATCCTGAACATAGTGAAGAATCTATAGATATTTCGAATACGGATTACAGTAAGACAAGTTCGTGTACGCGTAATAGTCATTCTGAGCAGAGCGAAGAATCTGTGGTACTTTCCGGGTTAGACCTTGACGATATTGATCTTCTGGAAAACTATGTTCTGGCCAATGGCATTAGAGGCAGCAAATGGTATCAGAAAGAAGATTGGGATTATCGCATTGAATATTCCATTGAAGCGAAGGAGCCGGATGAAGATGAACTTGGTTTAATCAGCCATATAAATCATATAAGGAACTCTGTAATTGAGCCATTTAATGATTTTAGGGAAAAAGTTAAAACCTCAAAAAAGGCTAAAGATTTGTGTAAATATTTATATGAGTTTCTTTGTAGTATCCGAATACCTGAAAAGATAAAGGAATTTGAGGCTGAATATAAGGTGAAGAACGAAACGGAAATCGCAGATGAGTACAAACAGATTTGGGCTATGATAATTGACGTTTTGGATCAAATAGTTGAAGTAAGTGGAGACGAAATCTTAAAATTAGAACAGTTTTATAATATTTTAGAGTTGGGTTTTTCTCAATACAACATGGGGCTTATACCCCATGCTGCGGACCAAGTATTGGTTGGCAGCATTGAAAGATGGAGAAGCCATGAAATCAGCGCACTTTATATTATAGGCGCAAATGATGGAGTATTGCCGGCGGCATCAAGGGATGAAGGAATGCTGACGGATAAAGACAGAGGAATACTCAAGGACTTGGGATTGGAGCTGGCACCTGATACAAAGGCTCAGGCTTTTGATGAGCAGTTTTTGTTATATAGTTCACTGACAAAAACCGGTGGATACCTGAGGATAAGCTACTCTTTGGGAGATTCAGAGGGCAAAGGCCTCAGAGCTTCACCGATAATTAACAAGTTAAAGAGGTTATTTCCCAACATGGAACGCTCAAGCATTGTTATGGGCGGCGGGAAAGGGGTGGAAGGCATAGCCGCAGCCCTTCCGACGCTCAATATGCTTATAAAATCCTTAAGAAATATGATACAAACAGACAGCTGTGAAGCTGAATTATGGAAAGACGTCTATCTATGGTTTTTGGAAAGACCTCAATGGAAGGATAGGTTGGATAACGCAGTGCAAGGTCTTTTTTATAAAAATGAAGAAAAGCCTTTGGACTTAAGTAAAGCTGTTACCGGAGAGATGCAATATACCTCCGTTTCCAGATTGGAAAAATATAAATCCTGTCCCTTTTCATATTATGTTCAATATGACCTAAAGGCGAAAGAAAGAAGGATTCTAAAACCGGAAGCCTCTGATATAGGGAGCTTTCTTCACCTTGTAATAAGCCGATTTTCCGAGGATTTGCAAAAGGAGGGCATTAAGTGGGCTGATGTTGAGGATGATTGGAGCAATAATAAAATCGACTGTTTAGTAGAGGAAATCGTTGAAAATACATCGTCAATTCCTCTAAAACATACTAAGAGATATGTCTATTTAAAGGAAAGGCTCAAAAGGGTTGTAAAAAGGGCGATTTGGCTTATTATTAAACACGCCAAAAGAAGCGGTTTCGAGCCTATAATGTATGAGGCTGCTTTTGGGGAAAAGGATGGGTTACCGGGTATGATCCTGACTTTACCCAACGGTGAAAAAGTAGTTCTTACCGGTAGAATAGACAGGGTAGACCTTTTAGAAAAAGATGAAGAAAACTATGTAAGAATAGTGGATTATAAATCCG
>CAYXAT010000026.1:0-9603 GCA_964462065.1 uncultured Clostridiaceae bacterium
TCTTTAAATTCAAGCTCATTCATTAAAGAGTTCCCTCCCTAAAATACATTATGTTTAATTGATAAAAATATATCAATTAATAACTCTATCCACCATTGTAACACAAACTAAATATTTTTTTAACAATTATTTTAACAAAAAAAATATTTAATAATTACTTATTACATATGTACCTTTTTATTTCCGTAAAACTCATATATTCTATATCTATAAAAAACTCCCTTTCGTTGATATCCCATAGATAATGAGCATCCGATGATATGATGTAATCAAAATCCTTTAAATAAGGAAACTTTTTTACTATGCTTTCAATGTTTCCTTTTTTAGAAATTTCCACGGTTTTAATCTTCAATGTCGGCGGTATAAACCCTAAGTTGCTTATTATACTGTATGCAGTTCTATCTACATGGGCCGGTATACAAAACCCACCAAAGGCTCTTACTAATGAAAATACGTCATCAATTGACAAAGAACAAGAAGATATGAGAAGCCTTGATTCTTTGCCGGTCACTTTGTCTTGTGAATTCATTATCAATTGTTTGCCAAACACTTCTTCGTCATTAGCAATATTCGGAAGACAGTTATGTACTATCTCGTCAAATTTCATTGCTATATTCAAGTCTTTAAATAAGCATAATATATGAACTTCTTCTTTTGTTTGGACCTCCATGCCGGGTATAACCATTAATCCTCGTTTTTTCCCCACATCCATTATTGCGGGCAAATTTTTGCAGGAATTATGATCGGTAAGTGCAATAATATCCAAACCTTTTAATATAGCCATATTAACAATATTATTTGGCGTCATATCGTCATCAGCACATGGGGAAAGAGCCGAATGGATATGAAAATCAATTGCAAATTTCATATTATTTACCTATACCTAATTCTATTAAGTCTTTTGCCAATTCAAAGGCGGACTTTTTAGAAGAAAACACCGGAATCTCCTCGGCAGCGGCCTTATTTATTGTATCACTTTCTACCTCGGCATCTTCACAAATTATTATACAGGATAGTTCTAAAAGAGATGCCACCGCAACAATATTCGTGTGACTTTGTATGGTAATCCATACATCACCTTTTTGTGCGTGTGCCATTACCCAGCTTAACAGATCACATATATATACCCCGCTGACCTCTCGTTCCAATCCGCTATCACCTGTAAGAAGCACAAGTTCAAGCTTATTGCATATTTCACTTACCGTCATATAAAACACCTCCTAAGATTTCTTATCCTTGAAATAGTTCATGGTTTTTACAATACATACAGATTTATTACCGTCACCGTTTTCGCCTTTTACTATGTCCTCGGCAAAAGCCCTGCAAGTCGGTGAACCGCACACACCGCAATCCAGACCGGGCAGATTTTTCATTATCTCCGTTACCATCTCCATTTTATGAATTGATTTGACCAAATCCGTATCCAAGGACATAACGGATTTAGGTTCAATTTTTTCAGTAAGCCTTAAAAAGCCGCTCTCATACATTTTAATGTATTTATCAAGCTCTTCACTTGGCATTTCAGATTTATCCGCAACCTTTACATAATTCATAATACGGTTTTTAGCAATAAATGAATTTTGTATAAGAAGAGGACCGCCTACGCAGCCACCGGCACATGCCGAGCATTCAATGAATTCTATATCATCAAGCTTTCCTAATTCCACTTCTTCCAGTACTTTAATAACATTGCTAATTCCGTCTACTTCCAGGTAATTCTCAACATTAACGGCTTCCGCTTGTCCCCCCGCAATAGCCCATAAAAGTGATTCTTTGGTGCTTTGCCCTAAAGAACCGTTTTTCACCCTATCTATATTCCTGACAATATCACCATAAACATCTCTTATGGATATCACACCGTCAATATATGACTTATCAATGCCTAAGGGGTTTCTTACGCTTGTAACCCGGGCAGTGCAGGGTGTTATAAAGACAACACCTATATCATCATAAGAAAGACCGGTTTTTTTCATTGCCTCCGTCTTGACAATTCGTGCTGCTATCTCAACCGGGGTTTCCAAATCAATAATATTGGGAAGCAAGTCGGGAAATCTCACTTGAATCAACCTTATTACTGCGGGACACGATGAATTAATTATCGGGTGCTTCAAATCCGGCTTTTTCAGTATATAATCTCTAAGCAGATGAACAGAAATCCGCGCTCCCAAAGCCGCTTCCGCTACTTCGTCAAACCCAATCATTTTAATGGCATTTAACATCTTACCGATACCTATATTTGCCGGAAACTGTCCATACAAAGTCAAAGACGGTATGACAATATTATATTTAAATTTCTTTATAATTGAGATATCATCCGTAGTAACACTTTTCGCATGATTAGGACATATTCTTATGCACTCCCCGCAATCAATACATCGCTCCGGGATTATTTTAGCTTTACCGTTTCTTACTCTTATAGCTTCTGTAGGGCATACCTTAAGACAGCTGGTACATCCTATGCATCTTTCTTCTTTTAAAACAACCGAGTGCAAATAATCATGTTCCATTTAATCACCGTCTTTCAAAAATATTTTCATAATGATAGACGTCCCGCGACCTAAAACGCTATCTATATAAAAATCATCAGAACACTTTTTCATATTCGGAAGTCCCATGCCGGCACCGAATCCCATTTCTCTGATTCGATCCGATGCGGTTGAATAGCCTTCCTTCATTGCAAGTGTGACATTTTTTATTCCGGGGCCTTTGTCATTTGCGTATATGCTAACCTTTTCAGGATCGATTTCTATGCTTATAGAGCCTCCGTTTGAATGTATGACAAGATTTATCTCCGCCTCATATGCTGCTATGGATACTCTTCTTATAACACTTGAATTCAAACCTAATTGTCTCAATACTTTTTTTATATTACTGGACGCTTCACCGGCTCTTTCAAAATCATCTTTTTCAATAATAAAATCGTACCTTATATTATCCATTTAAACAACTCCTGCACTATTCTACTTCGATTCCTCTTAAGCCCTCGCTGTATAATATACCTGATGTTGTATATAATGTATATTTTGTCGTTAAAACCGCCATTTGATTTTCCATTGCCAAATCAATTACATCCTGATCGGGAATCTTTCCTCTTACAAACAGTATTGCGACTACATCCGCCATTTCCGCTGTCCTTATTACTTGAGGGTTAGTGAGCCCGGTTAGAAGAAGCGTATTTCCTTTAACATAGGCCAATACGTCACTCATCAAATCCGAGCCGAAGGCATACTGGACATCTGTATCCAAGAATTCTTCGCCACATAATACATCAGCTTTTATTCTTTTTTTAATATCCTTTAATCTCAAGTTTTTTCCCCCTTTCCAAATAATAAAATATATAAAAAGTTTTTATTTCGGTTCTGTTAAACCGCCCTTGGCCATTCTATCATATTATAATGGTATAACATATACAAAAGTGCCAATAAAAAACAAAAAAATATTTAAAATATCCTTTTTCTCTAAATATCCTTTTTCATAATTATAAAATCTTCAAATTCGTTATTGAAGCTGATAAATTCCTTAATTGTTCTGTCATGGTGAAAGCCCATGCTCTTCCAAAAGCCGGTTCCGAATGAATTATTCGATAAAACCCCGATAGATACAGATTTCACATCATAAGTTTCGCTCATATACGAAATCAACGTATTTATACATCTTCTTCCCACGCCTTCGTTCCTGTGTTTTTTGCCTATTAAAAATGATGAAATCCAAAACTTTTCGCTATCCTCATAATCTATTCTGCCTTTTACAACACCAATAATATTTTCTTCACTTTTTAAATAGATACCGGCAAAAAATTCATAGCTGTTTATAAGTACTTCTAAATACTTTTCTTGAATATCTTTAAATGATAAGTCTCTGTCAATACCCGTGGCAAACATTGATTCAAAACTTTCATTATAAAGTTTCAGAACCGAATTCAGCTCCTCTTTTTCTATGTTTTTAAAAAGGAAATCACCCTGATTTATATCTAGAACCAGCATAATAATAAAATACCACCTAAATAAGTTATATGTTATTTATATTCTACATATTAGACTAAAACCCTTTAAAAATTATCTTAAAACATGGGATAACAGCCCTAATTATCATTGTTATATAAAGGAATAAAATAATTGATAAACAATGAAACCGAATACAATATATTGGTAAAAAACAATTCTTTAATATTGTAAATTTATAGCCTTCTGCGTAAAATAAAAAGATAAGCTAACCCTTATGAGTCAGCTTATCTTTTTATTTATGCTTGTCGATAATTTATTCACAATTTCCTTCATGTTGATGTTGATGACAAACGGAACCTGTGGATTTCAGTTTGCCTTGTAAATAAAGCTCTGCATTTTCTTTTGCATCTCCGCTTGCTCCTACTATAACTTCAATATCTTTTTCATTGAAAATATCAATAGCCCCACCGCCCATACCTCCGGAAATTATAACATTAACCCCTAAATCATTTAGGAAATTGGGTAAGAATCCGGGCTTATGTCCCGGATTCGGGATGGATTCACTTTTTATTATTTCATTATTATTCGCCTCATAGATATTGAAATTTTCACAATGACCGAAATGTTCCGTTACATTTTTTCCTTCACTTGCTACTGCAATTTTCATTTATTTATCCCCTTTCTTTTTTAACGATAGTTTGAACGATAGTTGAACGATAGCCGTATCAATAAACAGTGGTTATCGGTGTATATCATCTATCAGCAGAGTTCCGAAACCGGAACCTCTAAACTCATTTCAGGCGAAATCAAAATCTCCCCGATAGAGTGATAGACCTTGTTAATAGACCTACCTTTCATCACAGAAGATTTCGCTTTTCCTCCATTTCGTTAAGAGGTTCCAAGGTTTCTACACAATGCTTCTATACGATATACACACAACATTCCCCTTTCCACTTTCCAACTGTCCAACTAACCAACTGTCCAACTAACCAACTTTCCGCTTTCCGCTTTCCGCTTTCCGCTTTCCACTATCCAACTATTCCAACTGTTCACCTTTCAACTTCATTTATCATTCCTATTACTTTTTCGAAAACGCCCCTTGTAGCGTTGCCGGCTGCGCAATCGATATCAATTATTGTATATCCGTTATTGACTGCCTTTACTGCTTCTTTATCAAAGGGTATTCTACCCGCCAAGAATAGATTATTTTTTTCGCAAAATCCCTCTATCCTTTTTGTATTGCCTATATTCGTATCGCATTTATTGATACAAACGGCAATTTTAACGTGAAAGTTATTTGCTGTTTTTATTATTCGCTCCATATCACTAATACCTGAAATGGACGGTTCAGCCACTATTAATACCATATCTACGCCGCTCAATGATGCAATGACGGGACAGCCTATTCCCGGTGAACCATCAATTATTGCAAAATCTATATCCTCTGCGGCGCTTTTGAGCTGCTTCTTAACATCGGAAACCAATAGCCCCGAGTTTCCGCTGCCCATTTTAAGCTGTGCTGTGGAAAAAATCTTATCGTTTTTATAAAGCATTAATTCTCCGGCAACTGCGGGGTTCATAGTTATCGCATCAACAGGGCATACATATTCACAAACACCGCAACCTTCGCATCCAAAGTAATCAACCCCGTAATTACCATCTCCATTTATACGAATTGCATTAAAGCGACAGTTTTGTCTGCATAAATCGCATTTAATACAAAGCTCAGCATCTATTTTCGCCTTATCCAAACCATAATAATCTGTGATCTGTGGCTCGGATAATTGATTCATTACCAAATGCAGATTAGGAGCATCCACATCACAATCTGCATAGGCTTTTGCCTTTGACAGTTTTATAAAGGCACTTGCTATTGTAGTTTTACCGGTACCTCCTTTGCCGCTAAGGATTAACAACTGTTTCATGTTGCACCTCCTCAACAACTTTTTGAAGCAATCCCAAAAATAACTTTTTGTATTTAGGGCTCTCCCTTGCCGCTATTAGGGCATTTGAGTTAAGAGTCCCAAGACAATTATCAAATGGGATTTCTCCCAAAATATCTATGTTATTTTCTATACAAAATTCCTTAGAAGGATTCTTTTCCCCTTCAAAACATTTATTAAGTACTACACCATGAGGTTTCTTAAAGAGCTTCACCAGTTCATATACCATATTGAGGTTATGGACACCGAATAAAGTAGACTCAGCTACTAAAACGCAATAATCTGCATCTTTAATGCTCTCCATTACAATGCAAGCACTGCCGGGAGGACAATCAATAAAGGTCATACCGCCGTCTTTTGGCTCCTCATCTAAAAGCCTATCAATAATGGGAATTCCCGAAGCCTCGCCGATGTTTAAAATACCGCTTAAAACACTTACGTTCAATGATTCGCCTTTTTTAACTTCCCCTATCACTTTATCTTTTTCCGATAAGGCTTTTTCAGGGCAAACCAAAGTACAGCCTCCGCAGGAGTGGCAAATATCATCGAATACAATCAATTTATTGTTGATATAAGCCAGCGCATTAAACCTGCAGAACTCAACGCATTTACGACAGCCGTTACAAAGCTCCATATCGACAACAGGTATCTTGACTGTTACTTTTTTCGACATTATGCCCCTAGGCTTTAGAAAAAGATGTCCATTAGGTTCTTCCACATCGCAATCTATATATGTCGCATTATTTGCCGTCACTGCCATGTTAACGGATAAAAGCGTTTTTCCTGTGCCGCCCTTACCACTCAACACAGCTATTTTCATATTATTTCCCCCCATGGTTATGAAGCCCCGCATGTATATCTTTGAGAAACGATAGTTTATCTTCACTAAAAGCTTTTATATTATCCGAAATCGACCCATTTATTGTTTTATAAAGCTTTACATTTGCTATTTTTAATATATCCGCAGCATTATCTCCGCATCTTGGCGTGAGAAGTGCACTTGCTTTGCCGTCAACGATTAATTGTGCGGCTTTAACCCCCGCACCCCCTTGGCTTATGGCCGCACTGTTCTTCAAAAAATCACTTTCTTTTGAATCAAGATCATATATCAAAAAATAAGGGGCTCGACCAAAAGACTGACATACTCCGCTCTCTAAAGACTTGTTATTTACAGGTATTGCTATTTTCATTTAAATCCTCCTCCGTTTTTTCCTAATCTATGCCTATGACATCTGCCTGCGCCGCATGATTTTTGGAGCCCGTTACAGATTTCATAATCTCCGCCTTCTATTCTTAAAATTTTACCTTCAACCAAGGATTCCGCAACCTTTTTACGGGCATCGCTATAAATACGCTGCACGGTTGTGCGGGCTACATTCATCCGTTCCGCACATTCCTCTTGGGTTAGACCTTCCAAATCAATCAGCCTGACAGTTTCATACTCATCAACGGACATAATTATAAAATGTTCATGATCTAAAGGCGTATTTAACGGTCCAAAATGACTGTTCTCCGGTAATCCACATACTCTTCTCCATTTCCGGGGTCTCGCCATATCTAAATATTCACCTGCTTTCCTGAGGGGATAAAGACATCCACCTCTACATATTATTTTCGGGGATGCTTCCATTTGTACATACACATAGACTGATAGGACGCTTGCTTCTCTCATTCTTCCCGAAACCATATGACCGCCTGCCTATATCTTATTATACCTTGTTATGGTCATATGTCAATAACTTGATGTAAATTTTCTATTCCCACTGAAGCAGCCTTCTCTCACCTTTTAGGTTTTTAATTTCCGTAATATCCTGGCTCACTTCCAACACTCCTTTATATTCTCCGTTGGAGTTTCTTATTGCAAAATATTGAATTAAGATTGTCTTTCCCTTCATTTGAAGCCAAAAAGTCGCCTCATCCTTTTTCCCTTTTTTAAATTCCTCAACGATTTCAATAACCACATGCACACTCTCTGCCGGATGACAGTTTTCTACATCTCTTCCAATTATGGCGGGGGAACGGGGAAATATTCTGTCTTTAGGGCGTGTAAAAAACTTCACCTTATTATTTTCATCCACAAAAGACAAATCCACCGGCAAAGAATTGAATATAAGCAAGGCCTGTTCAAAACTCAGTTCCCCTGTTTCAGATTTTATTAAAAAAACCTCGCCATCTTCTATTAATGCATTCGATTTTTCCGCATCCTCATCTATATGAGGTTTTTCAATAAAAGGAAAATCATATTCAAAACTTTGCTTTTTCATTTCGAGCCATTCATCCTCCCCTATAACCTCCGTAGCAGCAGGAAATAAAATCATATCCTCTTTATATACAAGACCGTAAAGAATAAAGAATAAATTCCCTACAGCTATATTAAATTTGAATTCGTCGTATTCATCGGGACCAAGGGTAGATATTGTTTCTTTTAAAGCAGCCCTAGCCTCATCATGCAATGACCACATAATCTTCAAGCCTTCAAATCTCTCCTTCTTTTTTTCCAGATAGGGAAACAATATGTTTTCTTTTTTCAAATAATGAGGATTAAACTTTTGCAGTTCTTCAATTCTTTTTAAAAGCTCGGCTTTGTTGCCTTTAAAATCTTTTCTTTTTATTATTTCTTTTATATATTCCAGTTTGTCTACCAGAGCCCGGTTTTCTTTTGTCAGGGTATCTAAAAAGCTATCCTTAAGCGGCTTATCCCAATTGTAATCACTGAAAGACAAGTTGAAAACATGTATGACTTTATCCAATATTTTTAATATATCCTTTGGCAGCAATCCTTTTTTCAATTGCCTGAAAAATATCTCAAAAGTTTCCTCAGGGGTGACTTTCTCGATATCATCTATGTACTTTTTAAAAAGTATCGTGCCGTCTTTACCCTCCAACACTCCCTGCACATATTCCGTTAAGTTGTCAATTCTTTGCATATTCATAGTACCCATAATGACCTCCTCTTAAATAACTTTTTTATGTTTAACTGCGCTGCAGCCTGCCCTAATCATCCGATAAGAAGCAATTTTGATTATTCAATAATCTTCCTTTATAATTATATCATAAGAATAGCGGAAAAAAGATTTGACCTTTCTGCCTTAAAACAGCATTAGGAAATATAATGAAAGAGGTGAAAAAATGTCTAAACTTGCCTGTGGAATAGACTTGGGCGGCACGAACTTACATATAGGCATCACGGATAATAACGGCAATATAATTATTAAAGAAAAATATTCAACGGAGCCGGAAAAAGGGCCCGAAAGCGTCATAGAGAGAATAAGGTTTTCCGTTAAAACCCTTCTCCATCAATCAAGCATAGAAAGTAAAAGATTATCAGGAATCGGCATAGGTGTCCCGGGATTTATTGATACCCATAAGGGAAATATCGTATCTCTTCCGAATCTGCCCGGATGGGAGAATATACCCCTTGTGAAAATTATGGAAGAATATTTCCGTATAACCGTAATAATTGATAACGATGCCGGGGTGGCGGCGTACGGTGAATTTTTATTTGGCTCAGGCCGAAATACAAAAAACTTTTTTTATATGACTGTAAGCACCGGTATAGGCGGAGGAGTAATTATAGGAGGAAAACCATACCGCGGCACTAATTACGGCGCGGCAGAAGTCGGTCATATTACTGTTGATGCTAATGGGGAAGAATGTAAATGCGGAAATTTCGGCTGCCTTGAAGCCATGGCTTCCGGTACGGCAATAGTTAATTT
>CAYXAT010000026.1:9703-20022 GCA_964462065.1 uncultured Clostridiaceae bacterium
GAAAGAATAGCCATAGGCGGAGGAGTATCAAATCAATGGAACATATTATATCCCAAGATAATGGAAACAGTTAAGGCAAAAGGCCTCAAGCATAATGCAAGAGTTTGCGATATCGTAAGGGCAGAACTGGGGGAAGATGCCGGCATAATAGGGGCGGCGGCACTGGTTTTACGGTGAATGTTGCCTTTATATTTTAAACAGTATCCATTTACAAGTTGAAAGTTCGTATTTCAATTCATAAACTTTTTGCATATTATCAATTAAACTCTGGCACCTGAATACAACCATATTATTGCCCGCAAACCTCTCTAAATCTCGTATTATGACCCTATCCACTTTTATAACGGTTATCGTATCTTCTTCACTATATTTAAATCTTATGGGTGTGGGAACGCCCTCTTTAGTAAAGACAGCTATCACATCAATAGGCTTTGCAACCACCTTCATTGCTCTCACTTCCTAAATATTACTCGTAACAACATAATTATAAAATCCCGCTCATCAGGGGATATTCATCTACGTCCACCCCACCAATCATAGGCTTAATTTCTTTATCCAAAAATGTAGCCCGCATTATTGAATGCTTACCGTATATGCTTCTTACTTTATCTACGGCACTGTCAAGATTTTGTTTCTTTTCCTTATGATCATCATCAAAAATTGTAGTTTGAATAAATTCGTCGCTGCATAAATCTTCAACTCTGACTCCCAAATGCCTTATTTTTTCACCTTTCCAACCTTCGTCAAATAACTCTTTTACTATTCCAAATATTTCAACGGTTACATTAGTGGGTGAAAAGATTTTTCTTTGATGAGAATAATACCTCAGTTCGGAGGTTCTTATTTCAATGGATATTACCCGACAACAGCAACGGGCTCTGCGTAATCTTTCAGTCACCGACTCAGTAAGTGATAGCAAAACCTTATATGCGGTTTTGTTGTTATCCACATCAAATTTTATTGTAGTAGAATTACCTATACTCTTCATGGGAACGGATATATCGTTATTCATAACGGATTTATCAATACCGTTTGCATATTGCCATATAAGAGTGCCGAAAGACTTCAGCTTATATTTGAGCACATCAACATCAATTCTTGCAAGGTCCCCTATTGTTATAATATTCAACTCTTTAAGTTTCCTTTTTGTTGCCCTTCCCACCATAAATAAATCTTCCACCGGCAAGAGCCACATCTTATTTTCCATTTCTTCTTTTGTCAATATAGTGTGGACCATATCCGGTTTTTTTAAGTCCCCGGCCATTTTGGCAAGAAGTTTATTCGTACCTATGCCTATATTGACAGTAAAACCTAATTCTTTTTTTATTCTGTTCTTTATCCTATGGGCGGCTTCCGCGGGCTCCCCGAAATGCTTTATCATTCCGGTATAATCTATAAACATTTCGTCTACGGAAAACCTTTGCACTTTAGGCGAATATTCGCGAACCAATTGGAATAGCGCATTGCTGCACTTCATATATAATTCGTAATTCGGGGGCACTATTACAAGCTCCGGGCATCTTTCCTTAGCCTGCCATATAACTTGCCCTGTCTGTACGCCAAAAGACTTAGCAGGTATGCTTTTTGCCAAAACGATACCCTTTCTGTCTTTTTGGGAACCTCCCACTACAGATGGTACGTCCCGCAAATCCAGTGAGTCCCCTTGTTGCAAGTTATATGCCGCCTGCCAGGATAAAAAGGCGGAGTTAGCATCTATATGCATTATAATAGTAGTAGTATCCGGCATAATATCACAGCTTTCTGTTTTTGGTGTAAAGCATAAAGCATAAAGCATAAAGTGTAAAGTGTAAGGTATAAGGATTGACGGGAGTTGCGCAATCTGAGTAAATTAATAATAGCAGGTATGAGAAATTTTATAAAACTCCAAATCTAATGCTTTAATGACTTTATGGCAAATTTGCACCGTTTTGTTATATATTTTATGCTTTATCTCAGTTTCCATGCGAACATGTGTTCGATAAATTATAGGCTGTGAGAACTTAAACTATATTAGTAGCAGCCATTCCTTTTTATGAAATGTAACTTAATTTTTAATAAAGAAAAGTAAAAATATAGCCCGCCGATTTTTTAGTTATCGGCGGGCTTGTACATTATTCACCCATGAAAAGCCTTATATCTTCATCAACAGTTCCAATGCCGGCTATACCGAATTTCTCAACTAGGACTTTCGCCACATTCGGTGATAGAAAACCAGGCAGTGTCGGTCCCAAGTGAATATTTTTAACACCTAAATACAACAGAGCCAATAATACGATTACTGCTTTTTGCTCATACCAAGCTATATTAAAAGCTATAGGCAAATCATTGATATCATCCAACCCGAACACTTCTTTGAGTTTAAGGGCGATAACTGCCAAAGAATAGGAGTCATTACACTGCCCCGCATCAAGAACTCTCGGAATACCGCCTATATCTCCTAAAGACAATTTATTATAACGATATTTTGCACAGCCTGCAGTCAGGATAATTGTATCCTTTGGCAGTGCTTCCGCGAACTCGGTATAATATGCCCTTGATTTCATTCTGCCGTCACAACCTGCCATAACAAAGAACTTTTTAATCGCTCCGGATTTAACCGCCCCCACAACCTTATCGGCAAGAGCCAATACTTGATTGTGCGCAAATCCACCCACAATGCTACCTTCTTCTATTTGTTCAGGGGCCTTTAATGTTTTTGCCATTTCAATAATTTGTGAAAAATCCTTTTTACCGTCACTGTCCGGTAATATATGCGTGCATCCGGGATAGCCTACCGAATTCGTAGTAAAAATACGTTTTCTCACTTCTTCGCTCCGCGGCGGCACTATGCAGTTTGTAGTGAAAAGTATGGGCCCATTGAAAGTTTCAAATTCCTCAATTTGCTTCCACCATGCGTTACCGTAATTTCCCGCAAAATTATCATATTTTTTAAATGCCGGATAGTAATGAGCCGGAAGCATTTCACCGTGAGTATAAACATCAACTCCACTGCCCCTCGTCTGCTCCAGCAATTGTTCTAAGTCCCCTAAATCGTGACCGGAAATAAGAATGGCAGGGTTATTTCTAACACCGATATTTACCTCGGTTATTTCAGGATGCCCGTAAGCGGATGTATTAGCCTCATCAAGTAAAGCCATAGCTTTAACCCCGAATTCTCCGGTTTTTAAAGTAAGAGCTACTAAATCATCAGCCGATAAACTGTTATCCAAAGTTGCAGCAAGTGCCTCGTATATGAAAGCACTGATTTCAATGTTTTCTTTTCCTAAATTCAACGCATGTTCCATATATGCGGCCATACCTTTTAGACCGTATATAATCATTTCTCGAAGAGAACGTACGTCTTCATTTTCGGTAGCCAATACACCGACTGCCGCTGCCTTGTCCAACATCAATTCTTTAGAATCTACCGTAAAAGTCGCCGCATCATGTAAATCAATACTGGTCTCGGAGACTAAAGAATTCCTCATATCTATCATTTTTTTAATTTGATTTACAAATGCCTCATCATCAAAATTGGCATTTGTTATAGTCATAAACAAACCGTTCAGAACCTGACGATTCACTTCCGGGATTTCATTAATATCAATATTATTTTTAACTACTATTTCTGCAATCCCCATAAGCGTATAAATCAATAGATCCTGAAGCTTTGCAACTTCTTCATTCTTGCCGCATATACCTTTTACAGTGCAACCGGTGCCTTTGGCTGTTTCCTGACACTGATAACAAAACATACTCATGATTATAACCTCCAATATTAGAATTATTTAATTACAAACGATCAAACATAATCAGATGATTTTAACTTATGGGCGTCGGTGCCTTAACAACAATCAACTCCAAAGTCTCCGAGTGAAGATTCCTGACATTCATTTTCGTCTGAAAGGGAATTTTCAGTAATGTGCCGGCATCATATTCGTGGATTTCCTGCTCATTTAAGCCTATGGAAAGCCTGCCTCTTAAGACCGTCATATATACATTAGAATTGGAAAAATGCTCCGGAAGCCCTTCATCTTTGTTAAATACCATGTGAAGATAATGAACATTTTCATCAAATATTACTCTTTCAACAGCTTTGTCATTACCCTGAGCCAGTTTGAATACTTGCTGTACCATCCTATCACCTCCATGGGTGTATTATATCATATTTCTCTTATAGAATTACAACATAAGTTGACATTTTAGATCCTTAATCTTTTCCATTTATAAAGAAAACAACTTATCTTATGTTTTATTATATCAATTCTTGTTCGAAAGAATTTTATGTAATTGAATTGAATTAATAACCTCATGAAAGGGTATGGAAATATTAAGCATTTAAAACCGATAGTATTGCAACAACCGGTCGGCAATATATCAAAGAGTCAAGTAATAACAATTTCGAAGGTGTTATTTTCGCAACAAATAACCTGAATTTTGCCAATGATTTCGTTCTAGCTGTAGCCGAACAACGTTTTTGGAACAGAAAAGAAAGATCATGAAAAAACATTATAAGGGCTTAAAGCCAAACGAAGAATCTTTTTAATTTAAAGACTCTTCGTTTACATTAAATTTAAATTTTTAATATTTACATTCTATATCTTTGTATGTGCACAAAACCCATTATAGGGGTCCGGCTATAAGAATAGTAACACCACACCGGCTATTGATACAAAAGCCCCCATTATCTCTTTGGGCAGAACTTTTTCCTTAAAAATCATTATTGAAGCCGGTATAATAATAACAGGTGATATAGAAGATATCGATGATACAATACCGGTTGCGGTATATTGAAGTGCAATCAGCGATAGCACTACACCGATAAAAGGTCCAAAAATAGAACCTATGACTAACTCTCTCATTGCTTTTTTTTCCTTAAACGCATCCTTTATCTCCGGCCACTTCTTTCCCATAGTAATAATAATCGTATAACCTATAAAAGCCGCTATCAGTCTTATTTGTGTAGCCGCAAAAGCATTATATGTGCCCATGCCAAACTTGCTGAAAACCAGTCCCAAGGCTTGCCCTACTGCACCTAAGGATGCGTAAATTATGCCTTTTATCGGACGATTAAAGCCTATCTTCTTCTCTTCCGGGTTCCTGCTCAAGATTACAAGGCTTATACCCGCCATTGTCATAGCCATTCCGGTCAAACCCAAGAACGAGATTTTTTCACCCATAATCAAAAAGCTTGCTATCGCCGCTATAGGCGGTGCCGCCGACATAATAAGCAATGAAATCCTTGAGCCTAATTCTACAAGAGATGCAAAAAGAAACAAATCTCCCAAAACAAATCCCGCAAGTCCCGATATTAAAAGCCAAACCCATGTATGGCCCGTGGCATCAATAGGAAACATAAGGCCTCTTGAGACAAAAGAAGATACACTTAATAAAAAGAAAGCTATGAATAATCTTAAATAGCTTACCGACAATGATCCTATAGTCTTCCCTGCCGATTCGTAAGCTATCGCGTTTATTGTCCAACAAACAGCAGTAAAAAGAGCAGCTATTTCTCCAACATGTGATTGCATTTTTTCCTCCGTCATATTGTGTTGTTATAAGTTTTCTAATAATTCATTATATACTCTTTTATCAGAAAAACCAACTTATTAGAAAAAGATAGTCAAGGTAAAAAAATACCCCCCATTTTCGTAAATAGAGAGTCAAGCATTCTTTTTCATAACACCATTATGGGTTCTGCAAGCACAAAACCTTTTCAAATATTTTCATAACAACTCCGGCAAGGTTATATTATAGCAATAAAATATATTTCTTAATCCGCAATAGAATATGAATCTAAAAATCTCTGCAATTCATTTTTTGCATTCTCATAAGCTTCTTGGGCCTTCTCCGCATCTTCTTTCGTTGCTTCACCCTTTTCATATTTTTCTGCGGATAATGCGAATTCCAGTTTTCTTATTTGATAATTTTGCATTATCAGGGTTCCTTCAATGGTATTAGCCCAATTATAAAATCCTAAGGTCTGAATCTCCCAATCTGTATTACCGACTTGTTCCAATATATCTTTTGTTAGTTTTGTTTTGCTTTGTTCTGTTAGTTTCTTAAAACTATCTAACCCTTCTCTCACCTGCCCCAGTCTGTATAATGATTGTTCTAAAGAAAAGGCTTCCCCAATAGTGCTATCTCTCAGATTAGGCTCATCAAATTCATCCTTTGGAACTTCAAATTCAATGATATTCTCATCTTGTTTTTTAGTATCAATGGCGCACGCTGCCGTGAACAGGCCCACAACTATTGAAACTATTAACAACACAATCGATAATTTAAACGGTTTTTTGTATATCATAATACCACCTCCGTATATTTGACCAATTATTATTCAAAATGTTCCAGATACCTTAATTCATAATTCTGCATCAAATATGAAAGGTCATTTATTTGCAAAGATGCATAGAATGGAAGTGTATTATTTATTTAAAGGCGGGATGCAGGTGAATGCAAATAAAACAAGTTTATATGTTCTTGACTTTAAAACAGGAGATGTCACCGGAGATAATATCACGGATTACATTTATCTGTTAGGAGATAAGCGTTTTGGCGCCGAAAGCCCTTTCAGGGGCAATATAACGCTTAGAATTATTGACGGAAAAACAGGCAATGTATTTGCCGCAAGACCGAAGCAAAACTCAGGCTATAACCCTACATTGTTCTTAGGCGATTTTACCGGGGATAAGACGGATGATATACTTCTCAGTATTGATAGCGGCGGAAGCGGGGCTTTAGGCTATTACTATATTTATTCCTTTTTGAATGATGTACCCCAAATGATTTTCGACTTTGAGAGGTTTAACAGGGAATTTGTATATCAGGTGAATTATCTTAATAATTATAAAGCCGAGGTCATAAGCAAAGCAAATAATAAAAGATACATTATAGACCTAACCTTTAAGGGTCCGGAATATCTTTCTGAGATTTATAACAAAGATGGTACGTTAAAAGAACCTATAACAGGATGGGTGGATCCTTTGAGTGGACTTTACCCCATCGATTTTCAAAGAGACGGAGTTTATGAATTATATGCGATACAGGCAATAGCAGGCAGGTACCATGCAGATGGGTTAGGACGTGTTCAAACTTCTCTTCAATGGGATGGAAATCGGTTTGTACCATTTTTTCAAACAGTGGGGATATTCGGAGAAGATTAATGAAGGCGGCTATTAAATCCGCCTTCATTACATCACTATCAACATATTTTTATTGCACAAAATATATTTATAACTTTCGCTTTAACATTAATAACCGACAATTAAGCCTTATTCCTTCGATAACAACTTATCTATCGTATCACTTAATTCCTTAATACCAACCGGTTTAATTAGATAGGTATCACAGCCATATCTTGAAGCATTTTTTGCATTATATGTGTCTTCGGAAGCAAATATCATAACAATTTTCGCCCTATTTCCGACTTTAAAACCGTTTTGTTTTTCTAAATCCCTTATTATAAGTAAGACTGCCATACCATCAATTTTTGGTATCGCAGCATCAATACAAATCAGATTATATGGGTTTTCATTGTCAAGTGCCACAAGAAAAGCATTTATAGCCTCCAAACCGTCAATGGCAATATCATAATTTCCGTATTTCTTTAAAAGCTTGTCCGAAAAGAGTGTATCTGTCAAATCCTTTCCGGCTATGAGCATTTTCATAAATCCTATCCTCCTATCTTTTTTAAGCCCGGCTTTTTTATATGCCGCTTAATAGAATACTTCCTAAGACTATATGAAATAGCTTATGAATTATTATGGGGCTACTGCCCATTAAATTATATGCCCTAAGGTCATGCATTGTCAATTTACCATTTTTATTAGTCATGTTTAACCGTGATAAATAAAAATAATATTATAATGGCAATGAGGTGGTAATATGTTTTCAAGCAGATTGAGACAACTAAGAGAAAATGCGGGTTGGACCCAGAAAGAACTGGCAAAAAAACTGAACCTGACCCAAAGCACCATAGCCTACTACGAAAGTGATAGAAAGAAACCGACTTTGGAAAATACTATAATAATTGCAAAAACTTTTGATATAAGTGTTGATTATCTGTTAGGTATCAATAATAATCAGAGTGTTTTAGCTAAGGAAGAGGAAAAGCCTTATACGGTTGTCGATAAGCTTTCTGAAGAAATAAACAGTCTGTCTCTTAGGGGACAAAAAGACTTAAAAGAATATATTAAGTTACTTAAGCTGAGGGATTCCCATGAAAATTGTAATACCAATCCCTGAGTATCTATAAAAATGCTAAAACTATATAATAGTTCATAACAAATCGCTATAAGTAAAAGCGATTTTTTTGATATGATTGACATCCCTGACCCTTTGTCATATGCTGAAATTGGATATAGTCAAATCGCAGAATAACAATTAAAAGCTGTATAAAATTACTCTATATAAGGAGGAAAACATGAAAAAATCATTAAAGTTTTTATCATTACTTCTTATTTTTACTATATTATTTGGAACCAACCTCCCTTTTATCTTTGCGGAAAGTGATACGTCTATTACAATAGTTTTTACTCATGATATGCATGATCATTTTTATCCCACAGATGTTTTAGAAGAAGGAAAAATATCATCAGTAGGGGGTTTCGCAAGGCTATATAGTGCAATTAATGCAGAAAGAGAAAGAGATCCCGAACTTTTATTACTGGATGCCGGCGATTTTTCCATGGGTACCCTATTTCAAACAATTTTTGCAAGCCATGCTCCCCAACTTAGAATGATGGGAATCATGGGCTATGACGCCACAACCCTTGGAAATCACGAATTTGATTTAAGGGCGGAAAGTCTGGCAAACAGCTTAAAAACAGCAAAGAGCAGTGGCGATAACCCTCCGCAAATTGTCGCTTCAAATGTTTCTTTTCCTTTAGATGAAAACGAAAGCTTAACTCCATCATTGCAATATCTGAAAGAAGCCATGGAAGAGTATGGAGTCTCAGATTATTGCATAATTAACCGAAAGGGTATGAAAATCGGCATATTTGGTGTGATGGGAGAGGATTCCGCATCTAATGCTCCCATGTCGGAAGTGGTTTTTACGGATGCCGTTTTAAATGCCCAAAGAGTTGTTGATATATTAAAAAGCAAAGAAAAAGTTGACCTCGTTATATGTCTTTCACATTCCGGTACCTCTGATAAAAAATCACAATCGGAAGATGAGATTTTAGCAAAAAAGGTTCCGGCCATTGATGTTATTATCAGCGGGCATTCCCATACTAAAATAGATGAACCCCTTATCATAGGCAATACCATTATAGGTTCCTGTGGGGAATACGGTGAAAACTTCGGTAAAATAAAAATAGCAAGAAATTCGAGCAGCGAATGGGAGCTCATTAATTATAATCTTCACCCGATTAATGATAAGTTACCCCCGGATTCAGATATTTCAGAAACAATAGAAGGATATAAGAAAATTGTACAAAAAGAATACCTCTCTAATTTTGGATTGGAATTTGATGAGGTGTTAGCTTATTTGCCCTTTAATTTTACTCCGGCATCTATGCTTGGCAAAGCACATGCCGAAGACACGTTGGGCAATTTGATAGGGGACTCCTATATCTATGCGATTAAAGAAGCCGAAGGTGAGAATTATGAAACCGTGACGGCAGCTGTGATTCCATACGGAACCATCAGAGGTTCTTTCATTAAAGGAAACATCACCGTATCGGATGTATTTAATGCAAGTTCTTTAGGTGTGGGTCCCGATAAGGTTTCCGGTTATCCCGTAATTACCGTTTATCTGACAGGCAAAGAATTGAAGACAGCTGCTGAGGTTGATGCATCCGTAGCTCCCATAATGAACCCGGCTCAGCTTTATATAGCGGGGCTTAGCTATACATTTAATCCAAAAAGGCTGATCTTTAATAAAGTGACGGATGTACATTTACAAAGCTTTGATAGTATCAAAAAAGAAATAAATGATGATGAACTCTACCGTGTGGCTGCAGGTCTGTATTCGGCACAAATGTTATCGGTTGTAGGCAGCAAATCATTCGGTCTATTGTCTTTGGTACCTAAAACAAAAGACGGAAACCCAATAACCGATTTTGAAAAAGAAATTGTATACAATGGTAGCCACGAGCTTAAAGAATGGATTGCCATCGCCGAATATCTAAAGTCCTTTGATAAAATTAACGGAACCCCACAGGTTTCTCTTTATTACAGTGAAACACAAGGCAGAAAAATTGTTGATAACAGTTTTAATATAATAGCTTTATTAAAGGGTCCCAATAAAATAGCATTGACCTTGTACTTTATCCTTATTCTAATAATAGCGATTATAATTTTTGTAATTCTGCTCGTTAAAAAGCGCCGAAAAA
>CAYXAT010000027.1:0-19178 GCA_964462065.1 uncultured Clostridiaceae bacterium
AAGCTACACATTGGGTTTTATTTCGAAAAAGTTGCATTTACTTTGTCTCTTCACCGTTTGTTTTGTATGCCAATGCGGAATCGTCCAATAAATAATCATCAATATATTTATTATTATGATATATCTTTCCTATAGGTTTTTTGTTTTCAAAATCATTTGACCGTCCTATTTCGCCTAAGAAAACTAATCTTTCTGTTATCCATTGTGGATTTTTACACATTTTTTTATTAAAATGTCTCGATAAGGTTTCTTCTGTTATTATTGAACCTATCTCTTCACTTTCATCTGAAATTTTGGGGTAAAAAGCCCATGGGTGTGATATCAAATCAGGCTTTTTAAACTCTATCTTCTCAATTTCCGCTTCAGCATAAAGTTTTATTAAGTAGAATAAACCCCAGGTATGATCCATATGGCCGTGTGAAATCACCACAGAATCTAAATCGAACAAATTTATATCCAAACAAGCTGCGTTTTTAAGAAAAGCTTCGGAGTATCCCACATCAAAAATTATTTTCTTATTTCCTTCTTTTATTAAGAAGGATAAACCAGGTTCTCCGAGAAAATATCTGTCTATTAAAGTATTGTTATCGATGAGAACTGTCAATTCCATGAAACACCCCCCTTTCTTGTCTCTGTTTTATAACTGCGTATTCTCTATAACTATAAAAGCTTATCATACGCCCGCTGTTTTATTTTCTGCTTTTTCAATTATTTTCGATTTCTGCACAATAAGAACTCCTGCCAAAATCAAAACGGCAGATATAATCATTTTGACAGTAACGGGCTCATGTAATATAAACCAACCCAAAAACATTGCAACCACAGGATTAACATAAGCATATGTTCCGGCCTTGGAAATAGGCCAAACGCTGATAAGATAAATATAAGAAGTGTATCCTACCAAAGAGCCTATAAATGTTAAGTACATCATTGCCCCAAATCCTGATGGAGTAAATTTAAATCTTACCATCTCCCCTGCAAAAGTGCCCATCAAAACCTGCACTATTCCCCCCGCAAACATTTGAACGCCTATTTGTACTACGATAGAACCGGCAAATTCTGTTCTCTTGGAATATACAGAACCGACAGCCCAAGATAAGCAGCCTAAAAGTAACAGAGAAAGTCCAAAAATATCCGCATCAAATTCTCCACCGCCAATAAAGGATAAAATTCCTACACCGACGAAACCCACTAACATTCCGAGCCATCCGAATAGGCTGATGCGACTTCCATCCGGTATAAACTGTTCTATTATCACTATAAAAATTGGTATTAAGGCTAAAAATAATGCCGCCGTACTTGAATTTACCCTCATCTCAGCTATTACCACAAAACTATTACAAGCTCCAAGCAAAAAAAGTCCCACAACTGATATCTTCCAGTACTCTTTTTTGCCTTTTGGGAATTCCATTTTTTTAATGTAAGCAAATAATAGTATGATACTGCCGGCCAAAACGTTTCTTATACCGGCAAATAAAAATGGAGGCATAGTCTGCACGCCTATTCTAATTGCCAAATAAGTTGATCCCCAAATAATGCACACCAAAATATATGCCAATAAACCATAGTCCTTCTTTTCCATTTCTACTCCTTTCCAATTTGCTTATTTATTAGAAAATGATTATCTGTTAAAAATTCATAACCCTTTAAATCGGATATATGCATTATATCACCATATAAAATAATTTTACTTTGCCCATCCTTTATTTCCACCATACTCAAACTTGTATCATAGATAAAAGGTGGATCCCAGAAGTTTTTAATATCTCTGTTTTCAAAATAAGCCATTATGGTTTTTAAGGTAATGGTATGGGTCACAAAAATAATATTTCTGTTTGTATTTCCATGTTCTTTTACTACATTCTTGACTGTAATTAAGGCTCTTTTTTGGACTTCGTAATACGATTCTGAGCCTTCTCTTTTATATAAATGAGGACTATGCCAGAATGTCCTATATTCACAAGGATATAGGGATTCAACTTCTTTTACTAATTTTCCTTCCCATGAACCCAGATTAATTTCTCTAAGATTTTCATCAGGGATTATTTCATCCGCCTTAAGACCGCTTATAATTTGCGCCGTTGCCATTGCCCTTCCTACGGGACTTGCATATACCTCATAAAATTCTATATCCTTTAGTCTCTCCCTAAGGGCCTCTGCATTTGATATGCCCTTCTCACTAAGAGGCGAATCATTCCAACCTTGAAATCTTCCTTCCAAATTCCATAATGTTTGCCCATGTCTCGTTAGATATAGATTCAAAACTCTCCTCCATTTCCGATAATAAGCAACCATGGCTTTATCCGTTTATAATTTAGTGTTATTTTTTCTTCATACATAAATTATATTATCATACAAAATGGCATAACGGCAATTATTCTAAAAAACCCAAAAAAGTAACAACCCCCACAAGATTGTGGGGATTATTACTTTTACCTCAGTACTAACCCAATCTTTTTCTGCATTTTTCTCAGAGTTTTATTAGCCAAATAGTTTGCCTTTTCGGCGCTGTCTCTATATGTCTTTTCCAAAAAAGTCTTATCCTTTAATAATTCTTTTACACGGTTTTGAACCGGCATAAGTTCTTCTACAAGCGACTCCGCAACATCTTCTTTAAATTTGGCATAACCCATTCCTTCATATTTTTTTTCTATTTCCTCTGGAGTTTCATTAGTTACGGTACTTAAAATACTGATTAGATTGCTTATGCCAGGCTGACTTTCACTAAATTTTACGACACCGATATCATCTGTTATCGCTCTGCTTATTTTTTTTCTAATTGTCTCCGGCGGATCTAAAATCAAAATATAAGCATTTGGATTATCCACGGATTTTGACATTTTTTTATCCGGATTCTGTAAATCCATAATCTTTGCACCGGTATCTGCAATTAAAGGTTCAGGAACGACAAAAGTCGGGCTATATAAATTATTAAACCTTATGGCAATGTCCCTTGCCAATTCAACATGTTGTTTTTGATCGTTCCCTACGGGTACTACATTTGTATCATAAAGCAATATATCCGCTGCCATTAAAACAGGATAAGTAAAAAGTCCCACACTTACGCTTTCACCTATTCTTTGCGACTTATCCTTAAATTGTGTCATTCTACTTAATTCTCCGGTATATGAAAAACAATTAAGGAGCCAAGCAGCCTCACTGTGAGCCGGTACATGGGATTGTATAAACAAAGTATTTCTGGCGGGGTCTAAGCCGGATGCCATATATATTGCCAAATTCTTCAATGTCCTGGCCCTTAGTTCCTTAGGGTCTTGTCTTATTGTAATTGCATGTAAATCTACTACACAATAAAAGGATTCATAGTCTTCCTGCATTGCCACCCAGTTTTTTATAGCTCCCAAATAATTTCCGATTGTCAAATCCCCCGAAGGCTGTATGCCACTAAAAGAGATTTTTTTATTTTCCTTCTCCAATTTTACTACCTCCATATCAATACTTAATAAAAATAATAAAACCCTATAGAAAACCTATAGGGCGATTTATTCGCGGTACCACCTAAATTTAAGAAGCATTAACTTCTTCTCATAAAGATACTTCATCTGTATAAGATTCTTCATATCCTGCTTTTGTAACGCAAAGCAAACGTTATCAGCTACTGTTATTTCACTAAAAATTCTCAGGGACCCATTCTGTACAGGCATAATTACTGCTTTTTCACCATCGGCAGCTCTCTTTGAATTTGTGTTTGTACTTACTTGCTTCCCATCAACGAATCTAATATAATCATCAATTTATATAATATATTATGGCTTTTTTAAAGTTTTGTCAACAATAAATGATAATCACAATTTTTAAATACTAGGCGCCCGTATTACATGTATTAAAGGTTTTCCCACTCTTTAATATCTTTTCTTAAACTAAAAGGTATATACAAAATAATAAACACAGAAAAAACTAAAATCTCCATAGGAATGATATACCACGGCCACAATCCAAAGTAATTTAACAATGTAAATACATTCGGCTTTCTGCAAAGAAAAAGATAGTTTCCGCCTGTTATGAAGTCTATCGGCGCTACTATAGCGGCAAATACATTTGTTATGATAAATGCATTTAATACCGATTTAAAAGATAAAAAGTATTTGTGAACAAAGGTCATATAAAGAACTGAGAGAATTATAAAACCATGTAATATAAAGTATTTGAAAAAAACATAGTGAGGGTAATTGTAGCCGCTTAAATCCGGGGTAATAAGAGCAAACATTGCACCCGCCAATCCCCAATAGTATGCCAATTGATATATTTTAAAGCTTTTTTTAAACAGCATTACAATACATATTACTGTAGCGGCAGAACAAAGGTGAAAAGGTAGATTATATTCTGCTGTCCATACATGGTTATAAGCGCACCAGAATTGAAAAGAACATTCTGTCACTATTAAAATATAGGCCAACGCATGCCTAAAAAGCTTATCAGTTGTATCGTTTTTAAATTTATCTGAAAAAACATACAACAATACACTCATTATAAATATTGTTACTAAAGAAATAATATGAATAGTTGAAAACAGTCCAAAGGGCTCACCGTAAAAATAGACACTAAAAAATTTACTTTTCATGACTATAGGTTCTTAACTCCTAAATAATCGTTTAATCATCCAAGCCTGCCGGTGCTTTTCCGTTTATTCTTAATACACCCTGAAGCTCGTCTTTAGACAATAAACTTACTTTATTTATATGATCGGCAATCCTCTCAAAATGACCTACAATATCAAGAAAAACTACACCGGATTCAACATAGCATTTGCCTTCTTCCAGTCTTCTTATATGTGACTTTTCCAGTTGCTTGCACATTTCGTCTACCTTATCTTCCAGCTCGGAGGTTGATTGAATCAATTCGGTTTTATTCTCTTTAAGTGTAACTATTGTATTATCGTACATCCACAGAACCAACTCTTTCAATTGTTTTATTTCATCCATAGCAGCTTCTGAGAATAGAAGATTTTTTTCTATTTTAGTTTTAATAAGTCTTGAAATGTCTATTATATGATCTCCAATCCTCTCTATGTTATTGATGCTGTTAATCATAGCCGGCACCATTATTGAACCTGCATCCGACAGCGGTCTTTTAGATATTTCAATCATATACATTGTGATGTCTTTTTGCAGTAGATTAAGAGTATCCTCATCCTTATATATTAAATCAAATTTTTTTTCATCGTCATTAAAAAATGCCTCCATTAAATTTGATACCATGAATCTACCAATTTCTGCACCCCTTATAATCTCAGCAATAGATGCCTGAAATGCGGCTGAAGGCGTATCGAGCAACAACTTATCTAAGTATATAGTATGAGTTTCATGATCCAAACCTTTCGGTTTTATCACGGTTTCAAGGATTTTCACATATTGTTTTGTAAACGGAAGAAATACCAAAGCAGTAATCAAATTGAATAACGTATGTGAGTTCGCAATCTGAGAACCTATATCCCCGTAAGGTTGTATTAATGAGGTGAGGTTTTCAATTAAAACTACAAAATATGGTAGGATAACAGCTACCAAAATAACACCAACGCTATTAAAAATCGTATGGGCCCATGCTGTTCTCCTGGCATTTATTGTGCCGGACAAACTTGCTATCTGAGCCGTTATACAAGTACCTATATTATCTCCCAACATTATGCAAATGGCAGCTCTAAGATCTATCAGACCTGCTTGTCCTAACACTATAACTAACCCTACAGTCGCCGCACTGCTGTGTACAAGGGCTGTGGCAACCATTCCCAGCAATATACCGATCATGGGAATTGATGCATAGTTCTCAAAGAAGAATCTTAATGTTTCATTCTCCCTCATAAACGGAATTCCCTGATTAAGAATTTTTAGTCCTAAAAACATAACACCGAAGCCCATTAACGCATCACCAATGCTCGTTAGCGTTTTATTTTTTGCGGTCTGGCTGATAGCAAATCCTATACCCAGTACAGGTAAAGCTATTTCAGTGAGTTTGAATTTAAAACTAAAGGCCATCAGTTGAGCAGTTATTGTTGTTCCAATATTTGCGCCATAAATAATTCCGATAGCTTGCGGTAACTTCATAAGTCCGGCGTTAACAAACCCGACAGTAAGAACTGTAATCGCCGTGCTGCTCTGAACCAACGCAGTTAGAAAAGTGCCGACTAAAAATGCCCCCCATACTTTATCCGTTAATATTGAAAGCATTTTTCTCATCATTTCACCGGATGCCTTTTGTAACCCGGCACCCATCATATCCACACCAAACATGAGTAAAGCAGTTCCGCCTATAATACCGAAAATTAGTTCTTGCATACGCTCCCCCGTTAGTTATTATAAATTTTCTGCTTATCATCGCTTTATATTCAAAAAAAACACCAATATAATTCTAACACAAAATAAATCATCTTTCTACAAAAATAGAAAACTATAAAAGGTTTTATAATGATTATAGTTTTCCATGCACTTAGTAATTTATGAATCGAAATGGTACTGAGAATTCAACAGTGTTATAAAAATATTAGCAATACATAACCGGGGAAAAGATAACGCTAAAATCCTTCTATATAATATGGCTCTTTCAGATAAATCGTTAATATCTATATTATAAAAAATTGCAAACTTACTTTCGCTAATTATCTTTTTTATCTTTTCTACAAAATCCTCATCTTCCCGCAGGACATTCTCGTATATATATTTTGAAAAGCCTATAAACCCGATATCATCTTTTTTAGCTTTATAGTTTTCAATGATTTCATATATCAAGCTTTCCAATGGGTATGGTTTTATTCTGTCAATCTCCATTATTTCTGCAGTTATTTCCGCCGCAGCCGCTATAAAATCCGAATAGTTTATTATTTTTTTAACAGTAGAATGTCTTTTTATATTTTTTAATAATTTATAGATTAAAAATTTGTTTTGAGGTACTGACCTTTTATCCCAATCTATGCCAAGGTGCTTATAAATAAGTTTTATTTGTGAGATATCAAATACTATCTTGCTGCGTGTATCAATAAGATAATAGTTTTTGCCTTTATAATGATTAAAAGCTTTCATTGTATCGTAATATCCTATTTCTATGTTTCTCTTTATCAATTCGGGATTGAACTCTAAATCATAGCCTAGGCTCTCCGAGTTTTTTATTTGTACTACTTTTATATTTTCATCTTTATATTTTCTTACAAAACCTAAACCTGATACATCTACTGTAATTATGTCATGTATAGATTTTTCTATAATAAGTGATATGGGTAAATTATCATAAAAAGCTCCGTCTAAGAATCTAACTCCATCTATTTCCAATGGTTTAAATACGGGTAAAGATGCACTAGCCAGAAGATAATCAACCATTTTTCCATCGGGAACATTTTCTTTAAAAATTACGACGGGTTTCAGGTCTGTTAATGAAAATGTAACAAAACCAAATTCAATGCCTGACTTTCTTATTCTATCCTCATCAACATTTTCTTTTAAGATCTGTTTTAACGGTGTAATATCCAGTCCCCCGGATTGTATAGCCGCTTTTATTATTTTAGCTATTTCTTCTACTCCGTATTTTTTGTCCGTAAACGATATTTTTTCATTCATTTTGATGACAGCATTAATATTAATATTAGTCCATAGCTCGTAAGCTTTATCGTAATCGTCCTGAACAATCATTGCGCCGTTTAATGCTCCTACCGAGGTACCGGCAACAGCAATAATCGGTATTTCAAGCTCCCTGAGGGCTTTCCATACTCCGATCTCATAGGAACCTTTGGTTCCTCCCCCTCCCAACACCAAACCGTAACCTTTCATAATGCATATCTCCGTGAAGTTAATTTTTTTGCAAGCCATTCTTGCCTATTTAATAAGATTATTCTTTTTACACTTTAATTATCCCAATTGTTTAAATACATATCAATAACAAAATATTCGCTAATGCATGTGATTAATAATGTTTTTCAAAATTTGAAGAGCCCCCGCTAAAAAGCAGGAGCCCTCTATCATTATTTTTTCCACTTCAATATCAAATCTCTTGCGGCTTTCACTTCGTCTATTCTTCTTACCGGTGTGTTATGTGGGGCTTCTTTCAGAAGCTTCGGATTTTCTTCCGCTTCTTCTGCAATCTTTACCATAGTATCAATAAACCCATCTAATGTTTCAATGCTTTCGGTTTCTGTAGGCTCAATCATAATAGCATTGTCCACTATCAAAGGGAAATATACAGTGGGTGGGTGATATCCATAATCTAAAAGCCTCTTTGCTATATCTAATGTCACTATATCATTTTCATTGTTTCTCAAGCCTCCCAAAACAAATTCATGCATACAAATCTGTTCAATAGGGAGGTTGTATTTTTCCTTCAGTTTATTCATCATATAGTTTGCATTCAGAACTGCCTTTTGACTGGCCTCTTTTAATCCTTCACTACCCATTGACAAAATATAAGTGTAAGCCTTTACCATAACATCAAAATGTCCATAGAAGTTTTTAATCTTGCCTATGGTATAGGGTCTATCATAATCCAAGCAATACTTCTCTCCGTTTTTCTCAACAGTGGGAACGGGCAAGAATTCAACAAGCTCTTTTTTTACTCCGACAGGTCCGCTTCCCGGACCGCCGCCACCATGTGGTGTAGAAAAAGTCTTATGGAGATTATAATGCATTACATCAAAGCCCATATCTCCCGGTCTCGAAATACCCATTATCGCATTCATGTTAGCGCCATCGTAATATAAAAGCCCTCCTACCTCATGCACCAAGTCGGCAATTACCTTTATATTTGATTCGAATAACCCGAGGGTGCTGGGGTTTGTAAGCATAAGCCCGGCTATTTCTTCACTTAGCACAGATTTTAAACTGTCTATATCTACCGCTCCCATATCATCGGACTTAACCTCTACAATTTTAAAACCTGCAACGGCTGCCGTAGCGGGGTTAGTACCGTGGGCAGAATCGGGAACAATTATTTTTGTTCTTTTATAATCCTTGTTCTTTTCATGATAAGCCTTTATTATCATCAGTCCCGTTAATTCCCCATGAGCCCCTGCTGCGGGTTGTAAGGTCATTTTTTCCATGCCGGCTATTTCCGAAAGCATTCCGTCCAATTCATACATAAGTTCCAAAGCACCTTGCACGGTTTCTTCCGGCTGATTGGGATGAATTGCGGCAAGGCGATTCAATTCCGATATATCCTCATTTATTTTAGGATTATATTTCATCGTGCAAGAACCGAGAGGATAAAAACCGGTATCCACACCGTAATTCTTGTTTGACAAAAGCGTGTAATGCCTGATAACATCAACTTCGCTAACTTCCGGCAAATCCAATACTCTTTCGGATAATAAATTCTTGGGTATTAGATCCTCTGCAGGAATCTCACCTACATCACACTTGGGTAGACTGTACGCATATCTGCCTTCCTTTGAAACCTCAAATATCAATTTATTGTAACCTTTCATTATAACACCTCCAATACAGAGGATAATTTATCGATTTCTTCTTTTGTCCTTTTTTCCGTTACACATATTAAGAAACTGTTATCCATATTCTCATAATCTTTACTTAAATCATAGCCGCCTAATATATTGTGTTTCAGAAGCTCTTCATTAATTGTTGCCACATCTTTTGTTCCGATTAAGGCAAATTCCTTAAAGAAAGGCTTATTAAACGCCAATTTGAATTTTCCATTCCCGGTAATCTTATTCATTGCATAGTGAGCCTTTTGAGTGCTTTGCAGTGCAACTTCCTTTATTCCTTTTTTGCCCATTGTAACCATATAAATAGACGCTATCAGCGCGTTTAATGCCTGATTGGAGCAAATATTGGAAGTAGCTTTATATCTTCTTATGTGTTGCTCTCTTGCCTGCAACGTAAGTACAAATGCCCTCTTCCCATCTGCATCGACTGACTGACCTACAATTCTTCCCGGCATTTTTCTTACCAATTTTGAATTAGCAGCCATAAATCCTAAATATGCGCCTCCATAGTTCAAACTGTTTCCAAAAGACTGTGCATCACCAACAGCTATATCAACTCCCAATTCGCCCGGAGTTTTCAATAATCCCAATGATATGGGATCAACATAGCTGATCAATAATGACTTGTTCTCGTGGGTAATCTTTTCTATATCTCCTAAATCCTCAATAACCCCGAAAAAGTTAGGATTTTGAATAATCACTGCAGCTGTATTCTTATCTAATGCACCTTTCAATTTATCTATATCAGTAGCGCCATCATTTGCATCTATCTCTATTACATTGATTTTCCTAAACCTCATATAGGTTTTTAAAACTTTTCTCACCTCTGGCGATACGGTTTTGGAAACCAATATATTGTTTCTTCTTGTGTTTTCAGCAGCCATTAGAGAAGCCTCAACAGTGGCTGTTGCACCGTCATAAACGGATGCATTGCTCACATCCATATCCGTCAAATTACAAATCATTGTTTGATATTCAAATATAACTTGCAGGGTTCCCTGGCTTATTTCAGGCTGATAAGGCGTATATGCGGTATAAAACTCCGATCTTTTAGCTAAGTGTCTGATAATAGCAGGTATATAATGGTCGTATGCTCCTGCACCTAAAAAGCAGGTTAAATCATCAACACTCTTGTTCTTATTACTGATATCACCTATATAATTTTTAATCTCAATCTCAGACATTGCTTCGCCTATATTCAGTTTCCTATCTAAAATCAATTCTTTAGGTATATTTGAAAACAAATCGTCTATTGATTCCATATCCATGCTTTGAAGCATATATTTAGAATCAGCTTCTGTATTAGGTATATACCTATGCATACTATTCCTCCTTTTCACAAAACTCTTTGTACCCCGCTTCATCCATCAGTTCATCCAAATCATTTTTATTAGTCATCTCCACCATCGCTATCCAGCTTTCATATGGTGCTTCATTTACTAACTGGGGTGAGTCCTCCAACTCCTCATTAACTTCAAGAACTTTTCCCGATATTGGCATGTAAACATCTGATGCAGCTTTAACAGATTCAACAACACTGAATACATCCCCTGCTTCAAATTCTTCTTCCGTTTCCGGCAGTTCAACATAAACTATTTCTCCCAAAGCATGTTGTGCATAATCCGTAATCCCGATATAAGCATTGCTTCCTTCCACTCTAACCCATTCATGGTCCTTTGAATAATATAATCCTTCTAATATTTTCATGATTTTCCTCCTTTATTATATATTGCTTTAAAACTTAACGATAATTGTACCTCTACTTTCCTAGGCATCCTTTTTTCTGTTATCAGCTTTATTTTTTAAGAAATTTCTTACCGATTATCTTTGCCTTCGCAGCTTTTTTTCTTATCTGTATTTCTATTACAGAATCCAATTCAGTAAATTGACTGTCAACCAAAGCAAAACCGATATTCTTTTTTAGTGTGGGAGAATGATAGCCGGTTGTAACAAATCCAATCTTCTCACCGTCTTTTAATACATCATATCCATGTCGCGGAATACCGCTCTCTACCATTTCAAATGCAGCCAGTTTCCTTTTTAAACCCTCCTGTTTTTGTTTTAACAAGGATTCCTTGCCTATGTAGTCACCTTTGTCAAATTTAACAAAGTAACCGAGACCTGCTTCAAGAGGTGTTATATCTTGGGAGATTTCATTACCGTATAATGGCATAGATGCTTCGAATCTTAGGGTATCTCTTGAACCCAGACCCGCAGGTTTAAGGCCGTCGTCTTTGCCCGTTTCCATTAACTTTTCCCAAATTACCGGAGCATCTTCGTTGCTTAGATAAATTTCAAATCCGTCTTCTCCTGTATATCCGGTTCTTGATATCATACTATCTGCACCGGATACCTTAACATTTTGCACTAGGTAAAAAGGAGCAATTTTTGAGAGGTCATAGTCAGTTAGTTTCTGCAATATTTTCTCTGAGTTAGGACCTTGTATTGCAATTTCCGAAACAGCCGGAGAATTATCAAGTATCTGCACCTCAAAATCACCTTTATGCTCCAACATCCACTTATAATCTTTATCCTTATTTGATGCATTTACAACTAAAAGATAATGATCAGCAGCATATTTATAGACCAATAAATCATCAACCACTCCACCCTCGGGGTAACACATAAAACTGTAAATAATTTGATTATCTACCATGCTCTCGAAATTATTAGTCAGCAAATACTGCAAATATGCAAGGGCATCTTTACCTTTAACTTCAATCTCACCCATATGAGATACATCAAATAAACCGGCTGCATTTCTCACAGCCTCATGCTCTTGAATCAGTCCCTCAAATTGCACCGGCATCGCCCATCCGGCATAGTCTACAATCTTCCCTCCATACTTTTCATATACTGAAAACAAGGATGTCTTTTTTAAGTTTTCCATTAAACTTCCTCCTTTCCTTTTCTAAAGATATCCATCTTATTATATGTTTTTGTAAAAAATAGCCCCCAAAGATACTAAACAAAGTCTTGGAAGCCTTTTATAAAAAGCATATTATTAAATTATATGCTTCCCATTTCTCGGTAATTTATAGTGCTCAATTACTATTCTATTTTATAAAGTAAGGCATTTCAAGGTTAGTTATAAATTTAACCATTTTTAAAGTTTAATCAGTTAGTTATTCATACATAACAACAAGTTTAATATAGATTCTTATATTTGCCACGATTCCTGAGTTACGAGACTAATAGTCTGTAAGCCTATTACGGGCGAAATCAAACTTTTCCACTGTCTTTTAGAAATTTAACTAAAATAGAATAGCGAATTAATCTGTTTCAACAAGAACGCAAGCCTGAATAGCATCAACATTTTTATTTTTTAACATCTTAAATATTTCTTTATCAAAAGTACCGGGCTGGAACCATATATTATTTATTCCCAAGTTTATTGCTTCTTTAATAAAAGCCACTCCGTTCTTCGGGGAAACCACCATATTTATAACTTCCGGTTTAACAGGCATTTCCGATATGCTATTATAGCACTTATCCCCCTCAATAGTCTCATAGGTGGGATTCACCGGATAAACCACGTATCCTTTATCTTTCAACCTTTTATAAATTATATTCCCGAACTTCTCCGGATTTCGATTGGCGCCGATAACTGCCCAAATTTTCTTTTCAAGCATAGATTCCTTAGACATTTTTTCTTCTCCCCTTTTTTGAACGATGGTTGAGCTGTTGCTGAACTGTCCAACTTACCAACTTACCAACTTACCAACTTTCTGCTTTCTACTTTCCGCTTTCCGCTTCACACCATCTACTTTCTCCAAAGACACTCCCCTAACACTCCGTCCCCCGTTCTTCGTTCCGCTTTCCCCTTTCCGCTTTACGCTTTATGCTTTCCGCTTTCCGCTTTTAACCAATTTATCAGCTGCCTTTTGGACTTCGTATAAAATTTTCTCCTCATCCATTGTCTTTACTTCCCCATTTTCCATTATTATATCGCCGTCAACTATGACTGTTTCTACATCTTTTGAGCTGCCGGAATATATAATAGATGATTTAATATTATGTTTTGGATAATACCATGGTTTTTCGATATCTATAATAATTAAATCAGCCGCATAACCTTTCAAAATCTTACCCGTATTCTCAAACCCCAAGGCCTTTGCCCCGTTATATGTAGCCATTTGTATTACTTCATCAGCGTTTAGCACAGATGGGTCCTTTAGTATTGCTTTCTGTAAATATGCAGCGGTTCTTGCTTCTTTCAGCATATCCAAATCATTATTACTGGAAGCTCCATCCGTTCCCAAAGCTACATTTATACCCATGTCAAGCATCTTTTTAACAGGAGCTATTCCGCTACCTAATTTCATATTGCTTGTCGGGTTATGAGCGATATTTACACCCTGTTGCACAACTATGTCCAGGTCTTCATCATTAACGACTACACAGTGTGCTGCTATGGTATTGCTGTTTAACAGACCTGCTTTGTAGGCAACCTTTATCGGAGTCAAATTATACTTTAATATACTTTGCCGTACTTCCTCATCAGTTTCAGATAAATGAATCTGCACCTCACAACCTAAGTCTTCAGCTATACCGGCAACCCTTTCCAAATATGCCAAATTACATGTGTAAACAGAATGAGGAGCCAAATTGGCTCTTATTCGTCCGCCGCAACTACCGTGATAAGCGTTATATAAATTCAAGCTTTCCTTTATCCTAAAATCCTCTTCAACACTATCATCAATATCTCCCTGCAGCCCTCTTCCCAGAGAAGCTTTTATACCGGATTCCGAAACAGCAAAGGCCGTTTGATTCATAAACATATACATGTCGCAAAAAGCTGTTGTCCCGGTTTTTAACATTTCCAATATGGCCAATGATGAAGCCCAATAAACATCCTTTTCCGTGAGTCTTTCTTCCAAAGGAAATATCTTATTAAAAAGCCATTCCATCAACTTAAGATCATCCGCATAGTTCCTGAATATTGACATAGCTGAATGATTATGGGTATTCACAAAGCCGGGCATGATAACTTTGTTTGTTAAGTCAAGCACTCTGTCATACCTTTCACCAATACCCTCATACCCAACACCTACATAGCTTAGTATTTTTCCTTTAATACCGACACATCCATCTTTTATAACGGAGCCATTCTCATCCCCGGTAATGATATAGGCATTTTTTAATAGCAGGTTCATTACTCACCCCAACCCTTCAGATATGACTCCTGTTCAGCTGAGAGACTATCTATCTCAGTTCCTATGCCTTTTAGCTTCATATATGCAACCTTGTTGTCTATGTCCACCGGCACTTCATATACCTTTTTATCTAATCTGTTATAATTATCATTTATATACTCTGCGCATAAAGCCTGCAGCGCAAAACTCATATCCATAATTTCGGCAGGGTGCCCGTCACCTGCTGCAAGGTTTACCAATCTGCCTTCCCCAAGTAAATTGATAGCTTTGCCGTCCTTCATAATATAAGACATTATGCTTTCCCTTGCAGGTTTTATTTCCGAAGATAAAGACTCCAAATCGGGCTTCCATATTTCCACATCAAAATGTCCTGCGTTAGCTAAAATTGCACCATCTTTCATTTTTATAAAGTTATTTTTGTTTAAAACCTTGCTGCAGCCTGTTACGGTTACAAAAATATCGCCTAACGATGATGCTTCAATAAGAGGCATTATCCTGAATCCATCCATATATGCTTCTAATGCTTTTATCGGATCTACCTCGCAAACAATTACATTGGCCCCCAACCCCTTTGCCTTGTTGGCCACACCCTTGCCGCACCATCCATATCCGATTACCACTACTGTTTTACCTGCTATTATTAAATTTGTGGTTCTCATTATTCCATCCCATACTGATTGTCCGGTTCCATATCTGTTATCAAATAAATGCTTGCATTTAGCATCATTAACAGAAATCATAGGGAAATAAAGAAGTTTTTCTCTTTCTCTTGCCCTTAGCCTCATTACTCCCGTAGTAGTTTCTTCACAACCCCCAAAAACATCTGCCTGGAGTTCCTTCCTGCTGCTATGAAGTAAATGAACCAAATCTCCACCGTCATCTATTACAATATTCGGCCTTATATCCAATGCCGCATTTAAATGCTTCAAATAATCTGCTTCAGTAGCTCCATGCCATGCATATACATGCAGACCATCTTCCACTAACGCAGCTGCTACATCATCCTGAGTCGATAAAGGGTTGCTGCCCGTTATAGCTACTTCCGCTCCGGCTTTTTTAAGGACCTTCGCCAAATAGGCCGTTTTCGCCTCTAAATGAATTGACATAGTTACCCTTCTGCCCGATAAAGGCTTACTCATATAAAAATCTTTTTCTATTGCAGCAAGTATTGGCATATTTTTCTGAACCCATTCAATTTTTTTATGACCCGAAGGTGCCAGTTCTATATTTTTAATTATATTATCTATCATAACTTATTTCCCCCAAATTTCATTATTTGCTGTTTAACACCTTTATTATACTTGATATTTTTTAATAATTCATATTTTTCTTCGGTTCCTATAATTTAGGATAATATTTGGTTTCAGTTCACATAATTTTATATTTTTTCTGTGAATTATTAAACATATGATTATATCTGAACAGCAACAATATTTACATTAGCATTGTTTTTTAATTCGAGGCAATTTGACATGATATTTCAAATGGCTTAATATTTAAATGTATTCTCAAAAACAGTAGGTGATTAGATGTTAAAAGAAATATTTGTTACATTTTTCAAAATAGGATTGTTTACTTTAGGTGGAGGCTATTCTATGATACCTGTAATTCAAAAAGAAGTGGTAGAGGATAAAAAATGGATATCCCAAGAAGAGTTTTTAGATGCTCTTGCTATTACAAACAGTCTTCCGGGACCTTTAGCCACAAACTCCGCTACTTATGTGGGTTACAGAATCGCAGGCCCTATCGGTTCCTTAACTGCCGTGTTTGCCACCGCGTTGCCATCATTTCTTATCATACTGGTAATAGCCATTTTTTTTGCTTCTATCAGAGATAATATAATAGTACAGAATATTTTTAGCGGTATAAGACCTGCAATTGCCGGGCTAATGCTGTACGCTGTAACTAACCTTTCAAAGTTTCTGGGTTTTAAAATATTTAATATAGCAATAGCTGTTGGTGCATTTATTGCTATTGCCTTTTTAAATATACATCCATTTCTGACAATTCTAATCTCAGGTGCCCTTGGGTTTATTAAATTTAGAAAGGAGAAAAACAAATAATGAATCTACTCGTTAATATATTTTTATCCTTTCTAAAAATTGGTGCTTTTAGTTTTGGCGGCGGATATGCAATAGTATCTTTTATGCAAAATGAAATTATTCAAATTAAAGCATGGTTAGATATAAAAGAGTTTGTAGATATCATTGCAATCGCTGAAATGACGCCGGGGCCTATAGCTGTAAATGCATCTACTTATGTAGGTTATAAAGTTTCAGGTATAATCGGTTCCATTTTAGGCACGGTGGGGGTTTTACTGGTGCCTACAGTTTTAGCACTCATATTGTCCATATATATTAAAAAATTCAAAAACCAAAAATGGGTAAAATGGGTACTACAAGGAATGAGACCCGCTGTGTTGGGTATTATCGCCGCGGCATGTTTTTCCATAGGAAAAATATCTTTAACGGATTATAAAAGTGTTCTTATCGGTGCCTTAGCTTTCATAGGCGTATATAAGTTGAAGCTTAGTCCTATAGTTGCCATTGCCTTATCCGGAGGCTTAGGCTTGGTGTTGTATAGCCTATAATTGCCTAAATATGTTTAAAAAACCTCTTCATAGATAATAATACTATCTGTGAAGAGGTGATTTTTTGGGTCTAAAAATAGGAGTACCGAGAGGATTATATTTTTATAAACACTATCCTTTCACAAAAACATTTCTGACTGAATTAGGGGCGGAAATAATAGTATCACCTGAAACAAACAAAGAAATACTGGATACAGGCGCTAGAAATTGCATTGACGATGCTTGTTTGCCGGTAAAGGTCTACCACGGGCATGCGGATTATCTTAAAGATAAAGTTGATTATCTGCTTATCCCGAGATTGACCAGTATATCAAAAAGGGAATATATATGCCCTAAATTCGGCGGGTTACCGGAAATGGTTAAGTTCTCGCTGCAGGGACTACCACCTATTATAGATGTTGAAATAAACATATATAAGCATCGCCTTAATCTGTATAAAACATTGTTTTCATTGGGTTTTAGATTTACCAAAAATACTGTGCGCATAAAAAAGGCATTGGATAAAGCTTTTAAGGCTAATTCGACATATGAAAGGAATCTTTTCAAAGGGTATTTGCCGACTGAGCTCATTGATAAAAAAAATGAGATAAATACTTTAAATAGCGGGCATATAATCGGTATTGTATCACATCCGTATCTTTTGCATGATAGCTTTATAAATATGAACCTTTTGGAAAAATTGACAGACAGGCATATCGGATACATAACTCCGGAGATGGTTGATTCTAAAATTACAAATGCTCTTGGAAATAAGTTGGAAAAAAGAATGTTCTGGAGCAGTGGCAAAGACTTAATCGGCAGCGCTTTATATATGATGGAAAACAGCAAAATAGAAGGCTTGCTGATATTGACTTCTTTCGCCTGCGGAATTGATTCACTTACCATTGAATTGGTACGTCGAATTGCAAATAGAGCTTATAAGAACCCTATTATGATAATGACCTTGGACGAGCATACCGGTGAAGCGAATTTTAATACCCGCTTGGAAGCTTTTTTGGATTTAATAAAAAAAGGTGCGTAAACATTCGGAGGTGGAGGATCTTGAAAATCACTTACCCTCATATGGGTGAAGCATACATAGCAGTTAAAGGTATGTTTGATGATTTAAATATAAAAAGCATAATAGCGCCATTTACAACTGAAAGCACTTTAAAAATAGGAATAAAGGAATCCCCGGAATGCGTATGCCTTCCATTTAAAATTACTTTAGGAAACTATGTAAAAAGTCTAGAGGCAGGCGCAGATACAATAGTGATAACGGGAAGCTGCGGGCCGTGTCGTTTCGGTTATTACGGGCCCCTCCAAAAACAAATACTTCATGATATGGGCTATGATGCGGATTTCATTATAATCGACCCTCCAAGAGAGAATCCTCTTAAATTTATCAATAATATTAAAAAATTGAGCGGTGGAAATACAATAAGAGCTTTCAAAGCTGTCTATGATGCCTATAGTGTATGTGTTGAAATCGATAAGCTTAATGAAATCCAGTATTTCGTAAGACCGAGAACAAAAGATAAGGCAATAATCAATAATATTATGCATAATTTCAGAAAAGATGTATTAGACACTCACGGAACAACGGAAATTATCAATTTAATAAAAGTAACTTATGAAAGATTATTAGCCTTACCTATTGACTTTAATGCTAAGCCGATAAAAATAGGCATAATAGGAGAAATTTATACCATTATTGAGCCTTTCTCGAATCTGAATGTTGAGGAAAGGCTGGGAAACATGGGTGCTCATGTCCATAGATCCATGACTATTAAAGAATGGGCTGAAAACAATTTGCTTAAGCCGGCTACAGGTCGGAAAGGCTATAAAAAAGAAAAGACCCTTGCAAGGCCTTATATTCCGGTTTTAATCGGAGGACACACTCAGCAATGCATAGGTCATGCAATAAAATATGCTTTACAAAACTATGACGGTTTGGTTCAAATTTACCCGATGACTTGTATGCCGGAAATAGTATCCCGTACCATATTAGCTCAGG
>CAYXAT010000028.1:0-17868 GCA_964462065.1 uncultured Clostridiaceae bacterium
GGCTGCATGCTCGATTCATACTAACAATCTTTTTCAAAGACATTTCACTCCTCGGTTGGCAGCAATGAACTTCTGTTTATTCTATCCTGCCGCCCTATAATAATTACCAATATTCTACCAAAAATTATACCATAAAACTATATCTTAATATAAAATAGGGTGATATCTCTTAAATCGTTAAAAAACATCACCCTATTTTAACTTTATAATAAACCTTTCAACCGCATGGTATATGAGGTTCTTTACTTATCTCTTATTACGTTATGCGTTTGATCTTTTTCAATAATCGCTGCCTGAGCTGCTGCTAATCTTGCTATAGGCACTCTAAAAGGCGAGCAGGATACATAGTCAAGACCTAATTCGTGACAAAACTCTACGGAAGAAGGTTCCCCGCCATGCTCACCGCATATGCCCAGTTTAATATCAGGTCTTTTCTTTCTTCCTAATTCCACTGCCATTTTCATTAGCCTGCCGACACCTTTTCTATCTATGCTTTGGAACGGGTCCTTATCTAATATTTTCTTTTTCAAGTATTCTTCTATTACTCTTCCGGCATCATCTCTGGAGAGTCCATAGGTCATTTGGGTTAAATCATTGGTGCCAAATGAAAAGAATTCCGCTTCCGCCGCTATATCATCTGCAACTATGCAAGCTCTGGGTATTTCTATCATGGTTCCATATAAATACTCCAATTCTATGCCGGATTCTTTTATCAATTCGTCGGCTATCTTTACTACGATTTCCTTTATATAAGTCAATTCTCTCGGCTTTACAACTAAGGGTATCATTATTTCAGGTTTTACATCTATGCCTTCTTCTTTTTTCACTTGTATTGCCGCTTCTATTATAGCTCTTGTCTGCATTTCTGCAATTTCAGGATAGGATATTGCTAATCTGCATCCCCTGTGGCCTAACATGGGATTGACCTCTTTTAAATCTTCCACTCTTACTTTGAGTTTCTCGAAGTCAATTTTCATTTCATCGGCTAATTCTTGCAGGTTTTTATCCTCTTTCGGTAAAAATTCATGTAAAGGCGGGTCAAGAAGTCTTATTGTTATGGGTCTTCCACCCATTGCCTTATATATACCTATAAAGTCTTCTTTTTGCATGGGCAGAATTTTTTCCAGGGCTGCGCGCCTTTGTTCAACATTATCGGCTAATATCATTTCTCTCACCGCAGCTATTCTGTCTTCTTCAAAAAACATATGCTCTGTTCTACAAAGTCCGATTCCTTCAGCACCTAGTTCCACAGCTTTTGCCGCATCTTTCGGTGTGTCAGCGTTTGCCCTTACTCTCAGTCTTCTGGTTTTATCTGCCCAGGACATAAGGGTGATATATTGTTCGCTTAATTCGGGTTCAAGGGTCGGTATTATTCCTTCATATACATTTCCCGAGCTGCCATTTAAGGATATAAAGTCACCCTCTTTAAAGGTTTTGCCGTCTACAGTAAAGTGTTTGGCGTTTTCATTAACTTTGATTGCTTCGCAGCCGGCTACGCAGCATTTGCCCATACCTCTTGCCACAACTGCGGCATGGGAAGTCATTCCTCCCCTTGAGGTCAGTATTCCTTTTGCTTCTACCATGCCTTCTATGTCTTCCGGAGAGGTTTCCTGTCTTACTAAAATGACTTGTTCTCCACTCTTTGATGCGACAACCGCATCGGATGCAGAAAAGTATATTTTACCGCTAGCCGCTCCCGGTGAGGCAGGTAAGCCTTTTGCAAGCGGTTTTGTATTTTTAAGTATGTTTTTATCAAAGGTTTGATGAAGAAGGTGCATTATTTGCGCCGGCTCAACTCTAAGCAATGCTTCTTCTTCGTTCAGCTTTCCTTCACCAACTGCTTCTACGGCTATTCTTACTGCTGCTTCAACTGTTCTTTTTCCGCTTCTGGTTTGCAGTATGAACAACTTTCCCTTTTCTATGGTAAATTCTATATCCTGCATATCTCTATAGTGGTTTTCCAAGAGCTCTGCTGTTTCGGAAAATTGTTTATATATTTCAGGCATTACTGTTTTAAGCTTATCTATATCCAACGGTGTTCTTATGCCTGCGACAACATCTTCTCCTTGGGCATTAACAAGAAATTCTCCAAATAGTTTTTTCTCTCCGGTGGCAGGATTTCTTGTAAAGGCAACTCCTGTGCCGCAGTCATCCCCCATGTTTCCAAATACCATGGATTGAACATTCACCGCTGTACCCAGGTTATCGGAGATATTATGGATTCTTCTGTATATTACTGCTCTTTCGGTATTCCAGGATTTAAACACGGCTTCTATTGCCAATAGTAATTGTTCTGTCGGGTTTTCGGGAAATTCTTTTTCAGTCTCTTCTTTGTAGCATTTTTTGAATTCTTTCACTATATGTTTTAGTGATTTTATATCCAGTTCAGTGTCAGATTCTACTCCTTGTTCTTTTTTCTGTCTATCAAATATTTCGTCAAATTTTGTCTTATCAATATTCATTACTACGTTTCCAAACATTTGGATGAATCTTCTATAGCTGTCATAGGCAAATCTTTCATTGCTTGAATTTCGTGCCAAGGCTTCTACTGTGTCATCGTTTAACCCCAGGTTGAGTATAGTGTCCATCATTCCGGGCATAGAAAATTTAGCTCCCGATCTGACTGATACAAGTAATGGATTTTCTTTATCTCCAAATTTCTTGCCTGATTTATTTTCTAATTCCTCAAGCTTTGTTTCGATTTCTTCTATAAGTTCGTCCCAAAGCCTATGGTTTTTTACGTAGTAAGTATTGCAGGCTTCTGTAGTTATTGTAAAGCCAAAAGGGACCGGTAATCCAATGTTGCTCATTTCCGCAAGGTTTGCCCCTTTTCCCCCCAATAGGTCTTTCATCTGTGCCGTTCCTTCATTAAAATTGTAGATATACTTTTTCATGTACTTTGCTCCTTTTAATTCTTATTTCTGTTGTTTTTCATAGTTTTTATGTATATTAGTAGTAAAATAACAGCTATTTAATTGATTTAATTATCTGACTTTTCCTGTTCTTTTAATGCCCTCATTATAATACCCGCAGTCTCTTCAATAGCTTTATCGGTAACATCAATTATTTGACATCCTATACCGTCCATTACCTTTTTGGCATATTCCAGTTCTTTTTGTATTCTATCCATATTTGCATAATTAGCTTCATAATTCAATCCTAAAGTCCTAAGCCTTTCTTGTCTTATGGCATTCAATTTAGCCGTATTTGTTATAAGTCCAAATACTTTTTTAGGAGAGACTTCATAAAGTTCCCTAGGCGGTTTAACTTCAGGCGCTAAAGGTACATTAGCTACTTTAATATATTTGTTAGCCAAATACATACACAATGGTGTTTTTGATGTTCTTGAAACACCTATGATCACAGCATCGGCTTTTTTTATTCCTTTAGTTTCTTTCCCATCGTCGTATTTAACCGCAAATTCAACTGCCTCAACTTTTTTAAAATATTCTTTATCCAATTGCCTAATAATTCCGGGTACAAAAATCGGTTTTTTGTTAGTCATAAATGAAATTGCTTCAATCGCAGGTCCCATTATGTCTACACAATTAATGCTGTTTTCTTTTGCAGTATCTTCCAGATATTCTTTCAATTCAGGCATTATTAGCGTATACATAATAATACTATTGTATTCTTTCACTTCATTTATTACTTTATCAATTGCATCCTTACTGTTAATATAAGGTATTCTTTTTATTTGTTCTTTTGAGATTCTGAATTGGGCTGCAGCAGCTCTTGCAACTTGTTCTGCCGTTTCACCGATTGAATCGGATAGAACATATATTACAGATTTCCTATCTGCCATAAAAATCCTCCTCTATCAATGTTATTGATTTATAATATCTTAATTAATTTATTTATATGAAAAAATGCGGTAAAAAGCCTCTAAATTTGTTTATATTTCAATATATTATCATAAAAGTTTCTGCATTACCATATTTTTTTTTGAAACTTTTCATTTTAGAAATTGCATTTTTATATTTCTATATATTATTAATAGTTTTACCTATTAAAAAAAGCCGTGCTATATAAGCGCGACTTTTTTAGTCTATTCCAATATTTACTATCCGGTTATAACTATCGAACTGAAATCCGCAAATATATTCATCATGTCGCTTATAAGTTTTAAAATAGATAATCTATTGTTTTTTATATCTTCTTCTTCAACCATAACCATAATGTTATCAAAGAAGTCATCTATAGGAATTTTCAAATACTTAAGTGATTCCATCACTGCATTATAGTCTTTTGCCATTACGGCAGCCTCCAGCTTTGTTTTTGTAATTTCATAGGCTTCCATTAATGCTTTTTCTTCGTCCAGTTTAATCAATCCTGGGTCTACTTTTATTTCATTGCATTTTGTCGCTAAGTTTGAAACTCTGTTAAATGAACTAATTATATCTAAAAATCCTATATCTTTTTTCTTCCATTTAGCTATTTCACCGACTCTTAGATATGCATCATATAAATCGTTCATTTTTACAGTCAAAACTGAATCTAAAATATCATAATCGAATCCTTTTTCTAAAAGTACGTTTCTTAATCTTTCTTTAAAAAACTTTATCATTTCATTTAGTATTTTCTCTTTTTCATCTTTTAAAATTCCTTTTTCAGTAAAAGGTTCTATTGCTGTATAAAGGAGTTCTCTTAAATTCAAATGTAAGGATTTGCCTAATATAATACTAATAATTCCTATGGCATTTCTTCTTAATGCGTAGGGGTCCTGGCTTCCTGTCGGTTGTATGCCTATTGAAAAACAACCTGTAATAGTATCAATTTTATCTGATATGCTCAAGATTGAGCCTATAGTTGATGAAGGTATATCATCACCTGCATATCTTGGCATATAATGCTCTTCAATTGCATTAGCAACATGGAAGTTTTCACCTTGTATCAATGCATATTCCTTTCCCATTACGCCTTGAAGCTCATCAAATTCTTTTACCATATTTGTTACCAAATCCGCTTTGCACAGATAGGCAGCGCGTTCTAAATATTCTTTTTCTTTTTCGTTTAAATCAAGCTTTTCAGCTAAATATGCAGATACTTTTTTTATGTTATTAGTCTTATCAAACATTGTGCCGATGGTTTCCTGAAAGACTACGCTCTTTAATTTTTCCGCCGATTGCTCTAACTTTGTTTTTTTATCTTCTTCATAAAAAAACCTAGCATCAGAAAGTCTTGCCCGTAGAACTTTCTCGTTTCCTTCTTTTACCGTATTGATAAATGCGCTGTCTCCATTTCTTACGGCAATAAAGTGATTCATCAGCTTACCGTTCTTATCTTCCAAAGGAAAATATCTTTGATGTTCTTTCATAGGTGTAATAACAGCTTCCTTGGGTAGCGACAAAAATTCTTTATCAAAGTCTCCGCAAAAAGCAGTAGGGTATTCAACTAAATATAAGACTTCCTCTAGGAGAACATCATCGGTTTTAACTATTCCACCTTTATCTGCTGCAATTTCTGCTATTTGTTCTTTTATAATCTTTCTTCTTTCATCCTGATCAACTATAACATAGCCTGACTTTAATTTTTCAAAGTATTCATCTGTATTATTTACTTTTATGTCACCATCGGATAATGTTCTGTGTCCTTTAGTATATCTATTGCATGGTATCCCGTCTTTATCAAAAACTATTAAGTCTTCACCGTATATAGGCATCAACCACCTTATAGGTCTAACAAATCTAAATGATTTGCCTCCCCACTTCATAGATTTGGGGAAAGTAATTGATGTGATTATTTGCGGAAGTATGACTTTTAACACCTCTTGAGTGCTGTTACCTTTTTCGGACTTTTTAGCATAAACATAATCCGTACCGGATAATTCTTTAATAAATAAGTCCTCCGGTTTTAATTTATTTCCACCCATAAAACCCAATAATGCTTTTGTCGGATTATTCTCGGAATCATAGGATGCTTTCACCGACGGACCTTTTATAGTTGATTCCAAGTCTTTTTGTTTATCTTGCACATTTTTTGCTAATAAAGTTAGCCTTCTAGGTGTACCATATGTCTTTATTTCATCAAAAACAATTCTGTTTTCATTAAATATTCTTTCAGATGCGGTTTTTAGCAGATCTAATGTTTTGTTCATAAATCTGGCAGGAATCTCTTCGGTACCTATCTCGAATAATAAATTTCTTTTCATTCTAACACCTCCGTTTATGCTTATTTCGTACTCCCGAATTTTTCAAGCAAAGGGTACTTCATATCTTCTCTTTGCATTAAATAAGCTTGGGCTACTGCCTTAGCTAAATTTCTAACTCTTGATATAAATCCGGTTCTCTCCGTAACGGATATAGCTCCTCTTGAATCCAAAACATTAAATGTATGAGAACATTTCAAAACATAATCATAAGCCGGTATAATAATACCTTTGTCTATTACCCTCTTAGCTTCTTCTTCATACGATTCAAAAAGCCTGAAGAGTAAATCGGTATCTGCCACTTCAAAACTATAGATAGAATGTTCCACCTCAGCCATTTTGAATATATCTCCGTATGTTACATTGTTTACCCATTCTATATCAAATACATTATCCTTTTCCTGAATGTACATAGCAATTCTTTCTAATCCGTAAGTAAGCTCAGCGGATTCCAGCAAGCAATCAAAGCCGCCTACCTGTTGAAAGTATGTAAATTGGGTTATCTCCATACCGTCCAACCAGACTTCCCATCCTAATCCCCATGCTCCTAAAGTAGGGGCTTCCCAGTTATCTTCTACAAATCTAATGTCATGTTTTGCCGGTTCTATTCCCAATGCCATCAAGGAACCTAAATATAATTCTTGTATATTATCCGGCGAAGGCTTTAGTATTACTTGATATTGATGATGCTGATAAACTCTATTTGGATTTTCACCGTATCTGGCGTCTGCCGGCCTTCTGGAAGGCTCAACATATGCTACCCTCCATGGTTCGGGCCCCAATGCTTTTAAAAATGTAAAAGGACTCATTGTACCCGCACCCACTTCCACATCATAAGGTTGGGCTATAACACAGTTTTGTTCTGCCCAATAATTTTGAAGTTTCAGTATTATTTCCTGAAATGTCATAAGAACCCCTCCGTTTATAAATGTTCATTGCAATAAAAAACTTCCGTCCGGCAAGGGACGAAAGGTATCTTCCGCGGTTCCACCCTTATTGACAGCAATAAAGCTGTCCTCTTATAGTTCTTAGCTCTTAGGTGCCTTCTCTATAAATGAATACCGTTTCACACCCTATAACGGCTCTCTTAAATGTACATTTATAGATACTTTTCCTCATCTTAGCTACTTTGGTTACTTTAATTTAAATTTAGCAAAAGCTGCCCTATTTGTCAATAAACTTTTAGTGATTGAGCTTTATACTATTCGAATTGGGAACCAAATCCATCGTTTTTATTTATATTGCCAGTTGCATCCATTGCAGCTGTACTGCTTATATCGGGTTGATTCTGGGTATTGCATTGCTGCGCATTGTTTTTACAGCTATCTGATATATTCTTAACATCTTCAGCTATATTCTTCACTTTATTTGTTACTTCTCCGACGGCAGTGTTTATTATATTGCTGACATTAATGACACCTTTGTTTTGTCTTTCAATTTCTATAACGCAATTTGAAAGCAGTGCTAATGTTGCACCTAATGCGGTTAACTTTGGAATAATTACAGCAGTAACAGCACCTGCGGTTACCGGAACATCCAGAATAACAGTATTATCTTTTTTTATCCGCACTCTGTTCACGTTTCCTGTTTTTAATACGTTTTTCAGCTTATCTACAACCTGGTTTCCTTTCATCGATATGGTTTCAGTCCAATTCTTTTCTTCCGCTTCTTCAATATTAATAATTGCATCGATAACATTACCGTTGACAACCGTCAAAGCATCGCGCGCTTCTTTATAGGTCACCCCTGTTCTTTCTCTTATTGTATCTATTTTCTCAAGCGTTATATCCAATACCATTCTCCTTTCAAAATTTTGTATCATTAGATAGTGTCAAAACTTTTAATATTGTTTATGAATGCCATAGATTTAAATCTTTTATCCATATGTTGCTGAATAAATTCAGAAATAATTCTATCGGCTTCTATAAAAATAGTATTATCAATTTTAATGCTATTTAGTCTTGAAACCGGCTTAGTCAACAAAATTTTAAAAAATTCCAATGTCCTCGGATTAGTTTTAATTGAATCAACTTTTTTAAAACAATCTTCACATATAACTCCACCAAGTTCTATGCTGAACGCATTAAATATGCCATCCTTACCGCAGCTTACACATTTTTTCAAAGCCGGTCTAAATCCACTTAAATCCAATAATTTAATCTGATACGCATTAGATAGAATACCCAAAGAGATTTCCTTTTTTGATAAGTAATATAACGATTTTGCCAGTAAAAGAAAAATGTTCTTGCATTGCATATCTTCATCGGTAACCGTATCTGCAAGCTCTGCAAAATATACAGCATAAGAAAGCATCAGCAAGTCTTTTCTCAGTTCATAAAAAGACTCCCTGAGTTCACAATTGTTAATATGATAGAAATTGCTGCCTTTATATAAAATAAAATCACTGAAAGCAAAAACTTCACAACTTGATATTAAACGGCTTTTGGGTCTTCTGCATCCTCTTGCAAATACTTTTATTTTCCCCTTATCTTCTGTCAATAACGTCAGTATTCTGTCCGCTTCATTCAAATTAGTATATTTTAAAACCAAACCCCGGGTTTTAATTATTGACATTTTACACCTCTACCTATATCCTAAATCTTTCAAAACCGAAATACTGTCTCGCCAATCTTTTTTGACTTTCACCCAAAGCTGAAGATTTACTTTGTAATTTAGAAAGTTCTCTATATCTAATCTGGCCTTGCTGCCGATAGCTTTTATCATTCCGCCGTTTTTACCGATTATTATTCTTTTGTGAGATTCTTTATCGCAATATATATTTGCTTCTATATCTATTATCTCTTTATCTTCCCTTTCTTTCATGCTCATTACCTCTACCGCAGTGCCGTGGGGTATTTCTTCTTTTGTCAAAAGTAGAATCTTTTCTCTAATGAATTCTGCAATAATAAATCGCTCCGGCATATCTATTATCATATCTGCCGGAAAATACATAGGACCAACAGGTAATAATTCCTTTACTTTATCTAAAATTACATCGGTATTTTTACCGTCAATTGCAGAAATAGGTATTATGGCATCAAAAATATTTTGATATAAAGTCAATTTAGCCAGAACTTTTTCCAGCTCGGTTTTGGTAATCTTATCAATTTTATTAAGCGCTAAAATCTTTTTAGTCTTTACTTCCTTTAATATATCAAATAAAAATAAATCGCCGGCTCCAATTTGGGCGGAAGAATCAATTAAGGCTATAACAATATCAACGCCTTTTAATGATTGGACGGCGGAATTTACCATATATTCACCCAATTTGTGTTTAGGTTTATGAATACCGGGTGTATCTATAAATACAATTTGATAATCATCTTTTGTATATATACTTCTGATTGAATTCCTTGTGGTTTGAGGTTTGTTTGATATTATATTAAGTCTTTCGCCCATAAAAGTATTTATAATGGTTGATTTGCCTACGTTAGGCCTGCCAACTATTGATACAAAACCGGATTTAAACTCTTTATCCACTGCATCACCTCTTCTTCTTATATCTTTAGCAATCTATCGAAACAAACTCGGTAAAGGCATGGGGTAACAACTCTTCTAATGTATGTTCCCTTGTTTCTTTTCCGTTTGTAATTATTACCGTCAATCCGAGACCGAATTCTGACATGAATTGTCTGCATATGCCGCAGGGGTATGCAAAATCATTACTGCTGTTGGCTATGGCAATTGCCTCAAATTCCGTCTCTCCTTCGGATATTGCTTTAGTGAAAGCAACCCTTTCAGCACATATGGTTGCACTGTATGAGGAGTTTTCAATATTACATCCCGTATATACTTTACCTGATTTAGTGAGCAGCGCTGCACCTACTTTAAAATTTGAGTACTTTACATAAGCATTCTTCATGGCTGAAATAGCTTCGGCTGCAAGCATTTCTTTAACCATAATATCACTCCTCAAAATCAACCTTGGTATTATTCGATACTACTTGTATCCATGTAACTCCTTTATTTAGCAAAATTTCGTTACCTTTAAGATCTTTATATACGGTTTTTCCACTTCTGCTATCCTTATACCATTCGATTTCCATCAATCTGCCACCGGTTAAAAAATACCCTCTGTTTTTACCTGTATTGAGCAGCTCCAGTCTTCCGACTTTATCTAAGACCTTTATACCCACTCTTTCAACAATAATATTAGATGCAGTTATATCGTTTTTCGTATCATAATCCTTCATAGGTTCTCCATTTATATAACGATAATACTTCTTGGTCTCACCATCATATAGATAGGACACCTTGTAGCCTCCGCTATAATTAACTGTTATCTTGTTAAAGAAAGCTCCGTCGGGTACTAAATAATCGTCACTGAATTTAAAATAGTCAGGCGCCTTTTTATTCTCCAACTTTTTAGTTTCCGAGACTTCCCTCATATACTTTGTATTAGTATACAAATTATGAGGCATTTTTCTATCTGTTGATCTCCAAAAAACAGGTGTACCTTTTAAATCATTAAATGTATCGACTTTCAAGGTTTCTAAATCCTTTAAGGCTTGAGGGCTTCCTCCGCAATGTACATAAATTCCATTGAATTCCAATGCTTTATCTATAAAATAGGGTCTTGCACTGCGTACCGGGCCTATCTTTTCTGATGACATGTGATGGTATATAGCCATGTATCTTGTTATGTTTCCTTCGACAGGCATTTCGTACACTATATCGGCACTATCCAGCCCGGATTGAGGTCTTGCATTCATTTCATTGTCAATCATAACGGCAATAGGCCTCTGATTTATGTCTGCTTCTTCCAATACTTCTAAACCGGTCAATGTACATATGTATTTTAAAGGCTCCGCAACTTCTTCCACTTCTATTTCCTCAATTATTTCATCTTCGTTTTCTTCCATTTCTTCAGGTTTGCTACAACCGCTGATATTTATTAGAATTATTAATATTAAAATTGGAATAAATACTGTTTTAACTTTCATAAAAAACCCTTCTTCCTTTTATGGTTGGTTTCATAGATTTATTGAAGATAGTTTATATGCAGTTAACCGTCAAGATTTAATTGTTTGAGTATTTCTTTTTGTTTGCCGAACATAATAGTTTCATCACCTCTGTTTTCATGATCATAGCCTAAAAGGTGTAAAGTACCGTGAATTAAAAGAAATGCCAATTCTCTTTTAATATCATGTCCATATGCTTGGGCTTGTTCCTTGGCTTTTTCCATAGAAATAACTATATCTCCCAATGGCAGTTCTATGTCTGATAGTTTTTCGCAATCGCAACGATAACTATTGGATATCGATAAGAAGCCCCCGGATAAGTCATTAAAATCTATCAAAGGAAAGGATAAAACATCTGTTGGTTCGTCTATTTTTCTGTACTCTTTGTTTAAATTTTTTATTTCCTTATTATTTACTAAAGAAACACTTATCTCATAGCCGGCCGTGCAGTTTTCATAATCCAAAGTTGCTTCTATTACTTTTTCTATAAAACTTTCAATGTCTATTTCCAAATTAATTTCGTTTTGCCTATTGTCTGTTAAAACAATCAGATTACCGCCTCCTTTTTAATCGCACCGCCATTTGAGATTTCTTTTATATTTTCCGGATATTCTATTCTATCATGGAAAATTCCTTCCAGCACTTTCAAAAATGATTTTATAATAATCTCAATATCCATTAATGAAATATCACATTGGTTCAACTGATTATCATTGACCTTATCCTGTATTATCCTTCTGACACCCTTTTCCATCTCATCTCTGGTAGGTTCGGTTAGAGAGCGCACATATGCCTCAACTGAATCAGCCATCATAACTATCGCCGCTTCCTTGTTTTGCGGTTTTGGGAACGAATATCTGAACTTATCTTCAGATACCATGTTTTCTCCTAGTGTGGTGATAGCCTTGTGATAAAAATACGCTACCAAAGTATCGCCGTGGTGTTGTGCTATTATATCCATCACTTTTGAAGGGAGTTTATATTTCTTTGCAATTTCCAACCCGTCTTGAACATGGGATGTTATAATCATAGCACTCAGATTCGGTGAAATCTTATCATGGGGGTTCTCTTTTGTAAGCTGATTTTCTTTAAAGAAATAGGGCCTTTTGAGCTTACCGATATCGTGATAATATGAACCTACCCTGCATAACAATGCATTCGCCCCTATGTCTTCGGCTGCCGTCTCGGAAAGATTGCCAACAAGTATCGAATGATAGTAAGTTCCGGGTGCTTCAATCAGAAGGCGTTTTAAAAGTGAATGATTCGGATTAGATAATTCAAGAAGCTTAATAGGTGTAATTATGTCAAATACTGATTCAAAAAAAGGTAAAAGGCCTATTGTTAACACTGATGTAAATATTCCGCCGATAATTCCGTAGCTGATATCATAAATAAGTATCTTAGTCTCAACATTATTGATCATTCCGAAGCTTACTATAGAAATCATATTCATAAATGAAATAGCCAATCCGGCATATATTACAACACTCCTATGATGAGTTTTTGACACAATAATTGAACCTGCTATCCCGGAAAAAATCAAGGCAAGTACAATAGTTATATTAAAATCTGTTATAAACCCTGCCAGCAAGCTCATGAACAAATTCGTCAATACAGCAGCTTTAGGGTCTGCCAGAATTGAAACAATTAAAGCACACGCGGGTATCGGTATCAAATAAGCTGAAATGGTGCGTGTTCCTACGGTTATCAATAACGTAATAATCATGTTGATGCTTATAAGAAGCATCAATGAATTACTCAACCATATTTTGGGGCAGAATGTGCGTATAAAAAGATACAGAACTACCATAGGAAAGAGTATCAAAATCGAATAGGATATAAATATCTTCCAATCTCTGCTTCCGTGGTCTTTTATCAAACCATATGATTTAAGAAGCTCAATTTGCTGCGAATTGACTTCCTGGCCTTTGCTTATTATACGAGTGCCCTTTTTTATCAGAATTTCCTCAATATTGTCCCGGGCTTCAACCTTTTTCCTATTTGTCTCTTCCTCATCAAAAAACAAGTTAGGTTTAATTGTATTATTTGTTATTCTTGCTCCTATTTGATTTAGCTTATTCTTTGTTGGTAGTTTCTCAAAGAAGTCGGTTATTTCTTCCTTCTTGTTATCTAATTGTTCCTCATTAATCCTTTGGTTCAAAATTTGGTTGATTAAATATTTTATATTTTCTTGGAGCTGAGACAGATCCTGCCGGTTACTTTTCAATAGTATTTCATAAGATTCAGTGTCCAAGGCTATATTGGAATAATAGCTCATATTCTTAATTTTCTGATCTAAAACCAATATATCATTGTCCTGCAGTTCTTCTATTTGGTTAAAAAGCTCATCAACCTTACCTTCCAATTCAATTTGGATTGTCAAGTCTAATTTATATATAGGTTGTACCTGTTTTTCCGCTTCATCTCTTCTTATTATGGTAGCCGCTTTATCTACCATATTAGATGGTGCATCTATATCCTGGTCTGCCACATCCCCGACACTTAAACTGTATACTTCGGGAGTTGACGTTAAGAGAATAACGAAAGTTATCAATATATAAGTTAACACTATGATTGACCACTTAGTTAGATTTGTGTTTGTCAGTATTTTTCCTAACTTCTTTTCATACGGTTTTTTCATAAATTACCTCCGTATTTTTTAGATTAGACCGGTATGCGCCATAGCATATTAAAGATTGCTATTATTAGTTTCATCCTTCGGGTTTTTTTCTTCATATTTATCGTAGGCTTTTATTATATATTGCACAAGTTTATGTCTGACAACATCCCTCTCATCCAAATATATAAATTTTATTCCCTGTATATCATTTAAAATCATTTCAACTTCCTTTAACCCTGAAAATCTACCTCTGGGTAAATCAATTTGTGTGATATCTCCGGTTATTATAGCTTTTGAACCAAAACCAAGCCTGGTTAAAAACATCTTCATTTGTTCTGATGTTGTGTTTTGAGCCTCATCAAGAATAACAAACGAGTCATCCAAGGTTCTTCCTCTCATATAAGCCAAAGGTGCAACTTCTATAAGTCCTCTTTCTACATTTTTATGATAATTATCTACTCCCATTATGTCAAACAATGCATCGTATAAGGGTCTAAGGTATGGGTCTACCTTGTCCTGTAAGTCCCCTGGCAAAAATCCAAGCTTCTCTCCCGCTTCTACTGCAGGTCTTGTCAAGATTATTCTACTAATCTCTTTGTTTTTAAAAGCCTTAATGGCCATAGCCATAGCCAGATATGTCTTCCCGGTACCGGCAGGTCCTATAGAAAATACAATCTCATTGTTTTGTATTGCATTTATATATTTTCTTTGCCCCAGCGTTTTACACCTAATAATTTTTCCTCTTGCTGTGGTATAAATGATATCATTCAATTCTTTTGTCTTTTGGTCCTGGCCTTCCCTTACAAGTCTTATAGTATAATCTATCGTATGATTTGAAATAATCTGATTCTCGTCAAGTTTATCAATAAGAAGTTTTATAACTCTAACTGCCATGACGGCATTTTCCTCTTCTCCGATAATCCTCAGTTCCCCTTCTCTTACGATGATATCTACATCAAATTCATTCTGTATAAAATTAAGATGCTCATCATAATCCCCGAATAAACTTTTAGAATTATCTAAGTTGGTAATTTCAACTCTTTCTTCTATTATATTTTTTACCAAACTACTTTCCTCCAATATTAATGTAGTAATTCTATAATTTGCTTTTCAGCAATATCCTCGATAACCTCTACAGATATTTTTCCTATTATTGACTCTTTGTTTGAAAAATACTCAACCTTTTTATTTAAAACTACTGAACCTCCCGGATAATGAAGCTTTGTTTTTTCATTCAGTCTTTCAAAGCAACGCTCCTTTGCTTCTTCTGTATCTAAAAGCTTTTCTTTTGGTATCAGTTCCGAAAAGGTAACTGTTATAAGCTTAAAAGGGAAAACATAATCACCGAAAACAAAAATATAATCCTCATCAACATTCTTATTATAGTGCTCATAAGGAATTCTTATCTTCTTTTTTGATTCTTTGCCCATAAGTTCCAAGCAATATACCTTCTTCGCTCTTCCGCTGATTTTATAATCTGTCTGTTTAAAAGGTATTTCTTCTACATCCTCATACCACGTTTTAGCAAAAACCTTAGCCATAGAATGAACAAACCTGGTTTCAGCGTTTTCTCTTTCTATTATGCCGGTAACCAAAAGTTGTCCCTTTCTTATAGTATCCCCATCTTTGACTACTCCATCACCGTTTAAAACTAGTATTTTATCAACAACGGCATTTTTTGAAGCTATTATATTACAAGGCTCTTCAATACTTATGTGTTCAGGCTCGGCTATCTTCTCCGATACTGTAACATATGCTTTTGTTCCTTTTATCTCAATCCCTATCCAGGTTAATTCAGTCATGCCGACCAATACTTTATTCTCTATATGCCTTTTATCTACTTTTGCTTTGAGTATTCCCGATTTTAATCCTGCATCCTCCAGCTTTTCCAATATGTCCTTTTCTGTGATGTTCTTTTGACCGTTTATTTCTATCATCCAAACATAGGAACTTAAAATATATAAAAAAATAAGCAGTGCCCCTAAACCAAAAACCAGCAACTTTCTTTTTTTCATTATTTTTATTCTAAAAGGCATACCGCATTTTTCCTGAATTCTGATACTACTATCAGTAGCTTTTACGATGTCGCGGATTCTAAAAAAATCCTTAATGCTTATTTTTGTCCTCAAGGTATAGTAATCTACTTTCTCCATATCCCAAAGATATATTTCATTCACAACCGCAAGATTTATGAACTTTTCAACCCTGATACCTTTAACAGTAATAATAGCATAACCGCAAAAATAATTCCATAGACGTATAAGAAACAAGGAACCACCCCGCATTAAAAATTTATACTCTTAATTCTCCCATTTATTACAATTTCATCTTGTACAATTGATTTTATAAGTAGATTGATTCCGTTAATAATAAGTATACCGCTGCCTGTGTTAATGCTTATTTTATTATCACAGTAATCTATGATGCCTTTATGGTTTTCTACAATTATATTATCGGAACCGATTATAGTTATTTTTGAAATATCAAGAATTATTTCTTTTGGTAATTCCAAGGCATCTGACAGCCTTTCTCTTATCTTATAAGACTTTTCGTTCATCGTTCACACCTCTATAATAATTTATGTATTGCCTTAATCTTTAGAACAGAAAACCTTTAAGATGCCTTTACTACATTTGCAATAAAAAAGCCCCCCAAAGTACCCGGATTGTTAAATCCGAATTACCATGGAGAACCATTTTGTTTCTAGGTATTATATTATCGTTTCAAAGCCTTTGGCTTGCCTAAAACTTCAGCCATTACTATAGCTCTTTGCATTTCTGTCAAACCAATGGTCGGTGTTCTTCTAATCTCCTGCAAAGGGCTACTCATTTTTAGTGGCTTTTTTACCTCCGTGTAAAGAGGCTTCATATCATTATCTATAAAAGAATTATCTATAGTTTTTTCTGCCACTGCGGTTCTGTTATCCGGAACATGTTTTTTAGGCCTCATAAAAGTATCATCTTCCAGCAAGCTCCTAAAATCTCTGCCCCTTGAAGCAGAGGACTTAGGTGTTCTTCTTCCGGTTGTCTGTCTTTTGTTTTGTTTCTTGGAAGCCCCTATAATATTCATTATTATAGAAAATATTATAAAGACTATAATTAAATCCAATGCTTCTCACCCCTTTGACCAAATAATCTTAACATCATAACATATCTATTTTTTATCCTTGTCGGATATGTCTGCTTTACCTGATTTTGAAATAGAATCTCTCATTTGTGTGTCGGCTTGAATATTTTGCATATTAAAGTAATCCAAAACTCCTAAATTACCTGTACGCAATGCATCCGCCATAGCCTTTGGTACCTCTGCCTCAGCCTCAACTACCTTTGCTCTCATTTCTTGAACGGAGGCTATCATTTCCTGCTCTTTCGCAACTGCCATTGCTCGCCTTTCCTCTGCTTTTGCCTGAGCTATACGTTTATCAGCTTCAGCTTGATCTGTTTGAAGCTGTGCACCGATGTTTCTTCCAACGTCTACATCCGCGATATCAATTGATAGTATCTCAAAAGCTGTACCTGAGTCCAAACCTTTATTGAGTACTGTCCTTGAAATCGAATCCGGGTTTTCCAAAACCTCTTTATGGCTTGCCGAACTGCCGACAGTTGTAACTATACCTTCTCCGACTCTTGCTATTATTGTTTCTTCACCCGCACCGCCTACCAACCTTGCTATGTTAGCTCTTACAGTAACTCTGGCTTTGGCTTTTACTTCAATACCGTCCTTAGCAACTGCAGCTATAACAGGTGTCTCTATTACTTTGGGATTTACACTCATTTGGACAGCTTCTAATACATCTCTTCCTGCCAAATCAATGGCGGCTGCCCTTTCGAAGCTTAAATCAATTTCCGCCCTTTGTGCCGCTATAAGAGAATTAATTACTCTGTCTACGTTTCCTCCTGCCAGATAGTGAGCCTCTAATTGATTAACAGTAAGACCTAATCCCGCTTTTCTGGCTTTAATAAGCGGATTTACAATCCTGCTGGGTACTACTCTTCTCAACCTCATCCCGACAAGATTAAATATACCGACATTAACACCAGCTGCTAATGAAGAAATCCATAATCCGATTGGTACAAAACTTAAAAAAATTGTTATGCCTAATATAATAACGAATATTATGAGTATGGGTGCAATTAAAT
>CAYXAT010000029.1:0-3433 GCA_964462065.1 uncultured Clostridiaceae bacterium
ATTCAGTTTTCCCTGACGGAAGTGTTATTTCCGCTTCTTTTGTATCCGGTGCCAAGGCCAAATCAATAGTTTCTCCACTTTGATAAAAGCCTCTGCCCTTGGATTCCAAATCAGTCAATTCAGATACGATATTATAAATGAAAATAGGGAAAGACGGGGTCAGGGGCAATTCGCTTTCACGTATATCAAAGGAAATATAAGCAGTCTTCCTGCCTTCCCATTTGCCGATGCCGGACAGCACATCATCATCGGATACAATCAAACTCTCTGCCCAAATAGGTTTCTTTATTATTTTTGCTTTGCTTATAAAAAAACTTTGATTCTTGGTATGCTTGTTAATGGGGTTAGCCTCGAAATATGCTTCCATACCGTTTAATTCATCTGTTACATCCAAAAAAACATTGTTTTGACCGGGATTTATAAAAAGAGCTGAGCCACCTTCAGGCATTGTATTCGGAGCTTCCCCGTCAAAAATATATAAATCAAAATCATCCTCCGAAGTATCTATATTATCAGATTTGTACAATTCTAATCCATCAATGGCTGTTATGGCTTTTTCCAGAAAAATATTTCCTTTGGAAACCATAAGCACTTTTTTGGGTTCCGGATTTTCTGTAATTAAAAAAGCCCTATCATCCTCTTTCAAGGCATCGCTCTTTGATAACTCCGCCGTTAAATAAGCATATCCTTTTTTTACTCCGTAAAAATATACGGAGGCGGTATCACCTATCGAAACTTCAATATCCTTTAATTCAATCAGATTATCATCACCGTATAAGGCTATTTCTCTTTCACCGATAATATTGCCGGTATTTGATACTCTTACCAATACGGTATAATCATCCTTTTCATCCTTATAGGAGATATTTGTTATAGCTAAGTTTTCATCATTGCCGCCTAAATTTATAACCTCACCTTTCATACCGTCCAATGAAAAAGGCTCATCAGTATAAGCCAATACTTCTGCATCCGGGTATTGATTATAAATTGCTTTTATTAAGGAGTCTTGGTTGCTTAAATTGCCTTCCATATTACCTGCTTTTATCTTTTTAATCTTGTTTATTGTTTCATTTTTATCTTTTATATTGCTGATCTCTACTTTTGCATCTCTGGCGGATGTAATAACAGTAAAAGATGAATCCCGGGAGGCTTCTTTTACAATGCTTTCAGCCATAACCCTTGCCACATCCAATCTGCTTTTTCCTTCTATTTCGGCATTCATACTTCCGCTATTATCAATAACTATAATAATATTACCGCCCAGAGCCTTTTGGGTTTTTAAAAAAGGTCCAGCCAAAGTTATGATTATTAAAAAAGCAGCCAACAGCTGTAAAATCATCAATATATTATTCTTTAATTTTTGCCAGGGTTTTTTAACCTCTGAATCGGCCATCACCGTTTTCCATAGATAAAGGCTGGGGATTTCCAATTCCTCATGCTCTTCTTTTAGAAGATACATTAAAACAATCAGCCCTAAAAAAGGTAAAAGCCACAATGCATTAATTGCACTAAAGCCCATAATAAGCACCCCTATTTAATAATCCTGCTTTTTATTAAGTCTTCAAACAATACTTTTTCCATCTTTTCATCCGACTTAATATTAATATATAAGCCGCCGTACTTTTTGCACTTCTCGTTTATATCAGCTATAAAAGAGTTGAGCACCTTTTCGTACTTATCTAAAGTAGATGCGCTAAGCTCTACATTTATTTCTTCCTTTGTTTCGGCGTCCAAAAGTTTCATGCTGCCTCCTGCGTCCGGATTCAGTTCATAGGGAGACAATATATGAAGCAACGCGATTTCCTGCCTGTTAAATACAAGATACTTTAAAACTTCATCTATATCCCCGGGTGTAAAAAAATCAGATATGATAATTGCCAAACCCCTGCCAACAAACTTTTTCTTCTTTATTGCTGTAATTAAATCCGTTTGATTGGTAAATTCGGCCCTTTCCAAAAAAGAAACTGCCCTGTTGAATTGACCTCTACCGCCAAAAACCTCGGATACCCTAAGACTATCACCCTCTGCAAGGTTGAGACAAAGCCTGTCCATATTTATCAGTGATAAATATGACAGCGCAGCCGCAAGTTCGGTTGCCAGAATTGACTTTTTGTCAAATTCCATGGACTTACTGCAATCTAAAAATATATTAATAAATGCTTCTCTTTCTTCCATGAATAGTTTTATAAAAAGTCTGTCCAGTCTCCCGTAAGCATTCCAATCGATTCTTTTTATGTCATCACCGGCTGTGTATTCCCTAAAATCTGAAAATTCAACTGAGCTGCCTCTTGCCCTTGATTTTCTGGCACCTCCGCCGCCCGCATTCATAAGCTTTTCAATATTTAAAGAAAGCCTTTCCAATCTTTTTAAAAAATCGGAGCTTATAATTCTATTTTCCATACTGAATCTTCTCACTATCTAATACTTTGAATATTTCTTTTATCAGTCCGTCGCCGTTTATCCCGTCTGCAATGGCTTCGTAATTAAGAAATATTCTGTGACGCAGTGCCGGGTATGCCACATATTTTATATCGTCAAAAGATACATTATATCTGCCATCCAAAAGTGCCATAACCTTTGCGGAGTTTATAATGGATTGCGCTGCTCTCGGGCTGGCACCGAATCGTATATATTTCTTTGCTGCCTCAGGGGAATCCTCTTCCGGGTGAGTATACATAACAGCTTTTAATGCATAGGAAAGCACGGGGCTTGCTATAGGTATTTCCCCGGCAATTTTTCTGATTTGGGATATTTCTGCTCCTTCAACAACCTTTTTTAGAACCGGTTCGGTATTAGATGTTGTCAAGCCTACAATATCTTTCAATTCTTTAAAATCGGGAAATCTTACCTCGACTTTAAACAAAAATCTATCTAATTGTGCTTCCGGTAATGGGTATGTGCCTTCCATTTCTATAGGGTTCTGTGTAGCCATCACCATAAAAGGTTTTGGTAATTCGTAGGTTCTGTTAAATGCAGTTACAGTTCCTTCCTGCATCGCCTCCAAAAGGGATGATTGGGTTTTTGGCGTCGCCCTGTTTATTTCATCAGCCAAAACCAAATGAGAAAAAACCGGACCTTTATGAAACTTGAAGCCCACTGCACCTTCTTCTTTTTCCAATATGTTTGTCCCAATAACGTCTGCCGGCATTAAGTCCGGTGTAAACTGTATTCTGGAAAAAGATAGAGCCAACACCTTGGACATGGTTTTAACTAATTGAGTCTTCCCAAGCCCCGGAGCACCCTCTAAAAGTACGTGACCGCCGGCTAAAAGCGCAATTATTGTTTGCCTTATTACGTCCCTCTGTCCTATTATTGCTTTTCCGATTTCTTTTTCTATTTCTTTTATTTTTTCTCCCGCCTCTAATATTACCTTTTCATCAATATCCATAACAATCCTCCAATTTCTAAATACCGATTAATCCTCTCAGTCCAT
>CAYXAT010000029.1:3533-6380 GCA_964462065.1 uncultured Clostridiaceae bacterium
GCTTTTCGCTTTCCACTTTCTACTTATCCCTAATCCTCCAAGGAGCTAAAATACTCCTTCACTATATTTTGCATACCTTGAGGGATTTGACTGCTTTCAATGTTTTGAAAAGCTTGTTCTTTGTATTGGCCTATCACTTGATCATAGGGCAACATTTCCCCTTTTATCGTCAATCCCTGCTCAGTTTCAAATATCTTTGTCTGCCCATCCGGGTTTTTATTCCCTTGCAGTATATCCTTATCCCCTTCTCCCCCTAGGAGTCTGGTTGCAAATACCTTTTCATATTCTTTCAACTCTCCGCCGGTGGTCTCTTTTTTGCCTAACCCGGCCCCGCTGCTTCCTTCAGTGCTTCCATCACCTATGCCGCTGCCACTTCCCGCACCGCTTCCGCTGCCAGAACCTTCGCCGCCTTGGGTTCCGCCGCTTTGGCCTTGCCCTTGCCCTTGACCATCCCCGCTTTGGCAGGAGGCACAGCTTAGCTGATTTATCACATCATCCATAGCCTTTTTAAACTCAGCATCTTGTGCCAATCTTTCAAGCTCTCGTGCCAGGGACTCCACTTCCGCATCCATATCGCCAAGTTCACCGTTGGCTATTTTTTCTGAAAGACTGATAATGGCTGAAGCCAAATCCGAATCGGACTTCAAAGCTTCAGCAAGTTCATCCAGACTTTCTTTCAATTCTTTTATATTTTCTTCGCTCGATTGCTGTAAAGCCTTAGTTGCATTCTCTATATCTTTTTTTATTCTGTCGTAATCCGCATTTTGTAAAGAATTTGCCAAATCCTTCGTAGCTTCGTTTTTGGAAAAAACATCGATTACTCTATCCATGTTTTTATCATCATATTTTTGTCTCGCCATTTCAATTTTATTTTTAGCCCTTTTTATAGACTTTTTACTTTCATTAATATCCTTGGTTCCATTTAATTCTTTCTTTAATTCATCAAGTTTTTCTAAAACTTCTTTCTTTTGCTCCATGGTTATCTTCTTATTGCCTTCTATTTTTTTAATAACCTTTTCAATTTCTTTTTTCTGTTCCTTTATCTCCTGCTTTACTTTATTCAGTTCCGCTGCCTTACCACCCATCGGATTGGGAACAGCGGCGGAAACCAAAATCAAACATATTAATAGTAGACATAATGATAATAACTTTTTAGGCCACTTTATACTTATTGCTTCCTTTATTTTGATATTTTTAAGATGCTCAAATGTATCTTTTTTCTGCATCATTGCTATTTCAGTATCATCGCCAATAAGCTCATATGCCGTTATCGTTCTTTCTGCCAGACCCTTGCTGTCTATGCAAAGTGCTGCAGCTTCATTTTTAGGCGGCATAAAAAGAGAGAACAAAAAGCCTATAAACGATATCCCGCACGCCAATAGCAGCCCTTTATAATAGGGGTTATATATAGGAAAAAACCGAGCAACAAAAATTATCAACAAATAAGCACCCAATGCGACTAATAAAGCCTTTACCGTAATGCCTAAAATAACGGAACCATGTATTCTGTCCCTTGCTCTTCTTATTATTTTTAAAATTTCTTTGTTTACGTCTAACATAAAGGCACTTCCTTATTATTTTTCATGTATAGTTGCTGCGGCGTTGTTGCGGAACGAATTGTCCCGAAGATTATCATTTTCGTGTCATCCTGACGACTATGCCCGAAGGATTTTAAATGTATTGATACAAAAGATTCTTCGACTGCGTCTCAGAATGACAATATCGGAACATGCCGTTTTCAAAGGAGCTTACGCTTGGAAAATCTTGTGACTTTCCAACATTACAACATTCTAACTATTCCGCTTTATGCTTTGGGGTTATCCCGGGCAGACAGAGTCTTCTGCCCCTACACATTTCAACTATTCCACCTTAAGCTTTGAGCTTTACGCTTTTTTGCTTTCTCTCTTTCCGCTCTTTCTTTTTTACCTTATGATTTTTGCTTTCTCTAAGCGGATTAATCTTCCGCGCTGATAAGAATAAAAGAACAAAGGATAATACAATGTTAAAAACCGCATTGATATGCCAGGGTTTTAAATATTTATTAACACCTGTTTGTACAAAGCCAAAACCGGGGAAAATGCTAAATGTTCCTCTACCAAACTGCTCCCATAGCAAAGACGAAAAACCCAATCCGGGATTTGTATATAATAACGGAAAAGTGCCATTATAATTTGTCATTCTTGAAGCAATTAAAATGATTACGGTAATAAAAATAGTGCCAAAATATAAAAATGCGATAACACCGTAAGACATAACGTTGGCCGCCGTCGTCTTCTTAAAATAAGATGAGAAAAATACTCCTATACTGCCAAAAGTTATAGAAATTATAATGAAAAAGCCGAAGAGCTGTAATAGCTCTATTATTGATATCCCCCCAAACAAAAACACTATAGAAAACACTGGTAAAGAAGCTATTATCAAAAGTATTATTTGACTCATTGAAGCAAAAAGCTTCCCTATAATTATGGATAAAGGAGTCATACGAGTGCATAAAAGCAAATCCAGAGTCTGCTTCTCCCTCTCACCGGATATTGCCCCGGTGGTCAATGCCGGTGCTATAAAGGATATTAAAACAAATTGCATTACGGCAAGACCTACATATGCCCCCACAGAAAATTCGGGATCAATAGCTGATCTATAGTTATCCTGCCCTGCCACAACGGTTATGAAATATGCCGTCAGTGTTAGAAACCCAAGATAAACTGCGATAGTTGCTGCCGCTCTCCATCCCCTCATCCTTATTTTCAATTCTTTTTGCAATACAGGATTTATATTCAATGCCCATCATCTCCATTCGTCACTTTCATAAAGACGTCTTCCAAATTACCGTCTAATTGGGTAAAGGTG
>CAYXAT010000029.1:6480-17652 GCA_964462065.1 uncultured Clostridiaceae bacterium
CTATCTATTATTCCGATAGAAGTGCATAGCTCTGAAAGCTCGGAAAGTATATGAGAGCTTATTATTATGGTCTTTCCCAAAGTCTTTAGGCTTCTCAATATTTCCTTCATTTCAACCCTTGCCCTCGGATCCATCCCCGATGCGGGCTCATCCAATACCAAAAGTTTTGGATTGTGAACCAGGCTTCTTGCCAGGCAAAGCCTTTGTTTCATGCCTCTGGATAAACTGTCCACATAAGCCTCTTTTTTATCGGTCAAATCTACTAACTCCAATAAATCATCGGATATCTTTTTTCTCTCATTAGCTTTTATATTATAAATTGAAGCGTAAAAGTCCAAATATTCCTTAACCTTTAAATCATCATAAACCCCGAAAAAGTCAGGCATATAACCTATTATCTCCTTGGCAGCTGTGGTATCTTTGATTGCATCAATACCGTCTACAAAGACCTCACCTTTGTTTGACGCCATCAACCCGCATATAATCTTCATTGTGGTGGTTTTTCCGGCGCCATTGGGTCCCACGAAACCGAAAATCTCACCATCAGAAACTTCAAGATTCAAATCGTCCACAGCTGTGAATCTACCGTACTTCTTTGTAAGTTCCTTTATCTTAAGCATTATTTCACACTTCCCTTCACCGAAATTTGAGGAAGCTTCATCTCGCTATTACTAATTTCGAATTTTAATTTCAACACGTTTGTCTCGTTAAGATAACTTTCAATATCCTGATATTCTATAGTAAAATTACTCAATTCACGTTCATCCCAAAGTGCAGATCTATAATCCCATATATACTGTTTTATGCTCGTCGAAGGCGTGTCAAATCTGATCTTTATGATTTCCGGCTTAATATTGCTGTCAATATTAAAATCGATCTCCACTGTACCTTCACCGTAAATCATATTATCATAATCAGAATAATGCCCTTTAATCAAATCATTTTCTTTGAAGCTCGGCTTAATATATCCAAACGGCAGCTCAATCGTATTACCGATTCTCACACTTAGGTTTAAATCAACTGCCACCATAGTATTGTCATATCTTTTCAATGATCTGTTATTAACCAAAATATCATCAATAATAGGTTCTTTTGTCCAGCCGATAAGCTTTATCCCGTCTATCGTCTGTCCTTCATAGTTGAAAAAATACTCTATCAGATCCCTCTTTTTATTGCCAAGCCTCAAGGTAATGAGCTCATCGCCTTTCAATTTTTTATCCCTTTGATAGTATCTTGGATAAAGAGTATCTAACAGCTCGTACCTGTTAGTAAAATTTTTGTTCATCCCTTTGCTTATGTTGATTCTTTCACCTTTTTTAATATCGCCTAATTCAATATATTGGTTTGCAACAATTATTAAACAATCTGCTAAATCAACATCCATATTATTTTCTATAAAGCCGCTGTAGTCAAAATCTATAAATTTTATATCACTAATTATACTTCCTTTTATTCCTTTGTCTGTCTCAACCTCAAAAGTTTTCATGCCCCATACACCGATATCATAAAACTCAACGCCGGGCTTCGGATATAAAGTATATTTAGCCTCTATTTTTTTATCCTCCCAGGTTTGATATCCGGAGCTCCCATAATAATTGTTTCTTGAAAAAGGCTTTATTTTTAAATCATCGGAACCTTGTATTTTCAAAGTAGTTTTATTCGGAGTGAATATCCCGGCATAATATTTGGCTTCGTAAAGCCCTCCTTCGTTAAAACGCAACACCGAAACCGTATTAAACAAAGGCTCCGTTATGCGGGTGCCGAATCCGACAAAATATACAACTGCCGCAAATATAACAGAAAATGCAGGCACAACACCCCACATATACTCTCTTTTATCCATCTTTTTTAAGACTATATAGCTTACCGGCGCCACTAAAACTATATATAGTATGAAAATAAAAATGATTGTCCCATAATTGGGTAACGGCAGCTCCGGAATGTTATTAAGCGCCGAATCAATGTTATAATTAAACCCTGCCGGGTATCTGCTTTCATATTCCGATCCTACTCGCAGAGCAGGTGCTGTACTTTGTATTAAGTGCTCGACAAAATACTTATTAAGTTTCCATGATGCTATAGGTTCCAAGCCCAAATCAAAGGATAAAAGCAACACAGATCCCTGACCCTTGTCCAATTTTTGAACAAAATTAACCCCAGCGGATGTTACTATAGATGTTGCGCCTTTTATATCTATATCCAATATATCAATGGGAATATCAAAATCATCATTAATCAGGCTCCCTAAAGCTTTTCCGGACAACTTTTTTATATCTCCAATCTCTCCTATTACAAAATTATCGGTACCGGTAAAAGTTGATAAAGTTTTTGTGCCATTAGCCCCTGTGCCTATGACTAAAAAGCCTCCGGTTTCCGTCCAGCTCTTAAGTGCCTTATATTGCTCGCTCGTCAGATTGCCGGTATTAAAATCGTTTATAATAATCATATCAAAATTATTCATAACGTCAGGCGAACCGGGGAAAGTATCCTCTTTTAATCTGACTATTTTTGTGCTGACGGTATTGCTGAAGCTATCGTAAGTAAAACCGTTTAAGTATCTTATGTTATCAAAACTATCGCTAAGCACCCCTACTAACATCGTGTTCTCGTTAATATTCCTGTCAAGCCTTACATAACTCTCCGATAGTATCTTTTTACCCTCAACGACTTTTAGCTTTATATTCAGCATATGTGACGGAATGGGGATATTCATAACATATTTTTTCTCCGTGCCCTTCGGATGATTTATCCCGATGGAGTATAAAGTAACCTCGTTCCCATATGCTTCGCTGTTGGGAATCTCTATTTGTATCTCACCGTCAATATCTTTTAACCCATTATTCATAGTGATATAAACCGGTGTAGTATAAAAAGGTTTGTAGGCTTTATCAAAACCTACTTCCGCTTCGATTTTTATACCATCGTCTTTATCTCCATATACAATAAATAAAGATAACAACAAAATACTTACGATAAATATAGATAAAAACTTTTTCATTTCTGCCTCCAAAACTGTTATTCGTATAGCATAAACATGATTAAAATCATAGAAATATCCTTACTATAAGACGGATTAACTTAAGAAAAGTTACATACAACAATATTGTATACCATGAGGGTCTATATACCAACAGGAATTTTAGTCTATTCATTCTCTAACATATATAGTTTCCATATACCTTGTACCTTTTTAAAATATAGATACCAGGTTAAAGGCTTTATCTGACCCTCAACTGCAATTTCCAAACCTAATATGGCTTCATCTTCCTCTGTATAAAACCACTTTTGCCTGTAACTTGATAGTGCTTTATCTGTTGCCATATACCCTTCCACGTGCTGTTCACCGTCTACGCGCCTTATAAAAGCGGAACCATCCGGAGATAAAATGTAAAAAGTTTTATTCGCCAACATCTTCTGTATGTCTTCTTCATCTTTAGCGAAACTGTATCTTATAAATCTTTCGGCGAGGACTTCCGGCGACATATCCTCTTCAAAAACGTCTTCCTCATGTTTTTCTTCGGACTTTACCTGAATACCCTCCTCCTCTTCTTCAATAATATCCGGGTTGACTATTTTTGCAAAAAAATGATTTATATAACCCCTGCTAAACGGGAAAAGTGACATACTGAAAAACAATAAAACCATAACCATAATTATTACCGCTGACATAAAATGAAGATTTTTAAATGCCTTCACTTTCATACCTCCTAAGCATTTCACTTACCTTTATTATTGCCCATTATCATGAAATTCTAAAAGTACCCTATCATATTAAAAGACTTTTTAGAATAGTATTAGTAGGAAAAGCATGACAAGGGGGAAAACGTCTATGGAAAGCCTAAATGCGGATATTGCCTCAATACCTTCAATTAAGGGCCTGAATGAAAGAGAGGCTTTGGACAGATTAAAAAAATACGGTTTGAATGAATTAATAAAGAAGAAAAGAAAACATCCCACTATGATATTTGCGGATCAGTTCAAAAATTTAATGACGGTTGTTCTCATATTTGCTGCTGTTATCTCCTGGTTTTTAGGGGAGAAAGCCGATTCTCTCACGATTTTGGCTATAATTGTTTTAAATTCTTTCCTTGGATTCATCCAAGAATATAAAGCCGAGCGTTCTATAGAAGCTTTAATGGAAATGTCAGCCCCAACGGCAAGGGTTATAAGAGAAGGTAAAAAATCCAACATCAATGCAAAATATTTGGTGCCCGGAGATATTATTGATTTAGATACCGGAGACAGGGTGCCTGCTGACGGAATTATACTGGCAAGCACCGGATTGATGGTTGACGAATCATTGTTAACCGGGGAAAGCGTTCCGGTGGAGAAAACTCATAAAAAGGATAATCGTGTATATATGGGCGCAATAGCAACCATGGGAAAAGCGAGAGTAATCATCAGCCAAACGGGTATGAATACAGAGATGGGTAAAATCGCCCATATGCTTCAAAGCATAACCGATGAATACACACCGCTTCAAAAAAGACTTTCCGAATTAGGAAGATATATTGTAGTATTTTGTTTAGCTATTTGCTCCGTTGTAGCACTCACGGGCATATTAAGAGGCGAGGACCCTTATAATATGCTGCTTACGGGAATCAGCCTGGCTGTGGCTGCTATCCCGGAAGGTCTTCCGGCTATTGTCACAGTTGCATTGGCCATCGGTGTCCAAAGAATGTACAAGAAAAATGCTCTTGTTAGAAAACTTCCTGCTGTTGAAACTTTAGGTTGCACAACATTAATCTGTGCAGATAAAACCGGTACCCTGACTCAAAACAAAATGACGGTACAAAAATTATATTTAGGTGACAAAATAGTAGAACCCAAAAAAGATGTATTCCCTTTAAACGAAAAAACAAAGCTTTTTTTCACAGCCGCTGTCGCATGTAATGATGGCACTTATGAAGAAAATCTTCTGGGTGGCATCACCTCAACGGGAGACCCTACAGAAATTGCCTTGTTAAAAGCGGCATGGGATGCCGGAGTCAAAAAATCTGCTATCGATAAAAACTACAATCGCATCTATGAAATACCCTTTGATTCTGACAGAAAAAGAATGGCTGTGATTGTAAAGAATAAAAAAGGTGAAATTTTTGTCTTTGTAAAAGGAGCAATTGACATCATGTTAGACAAATGCAGCAAGCAAATCTCGTCGGATGGTGTGACAGAACTAAATCCATTAGATAAAAGGATTATATTGGATGCTAACGAAAGAATGGCTGCCTCCGCTTTAAGAATTATGGGAACTGCATATAAAAAATACGATACCCCAACCTTTGATAAAGCTTCAGTAGAAGAGGATCTAATCTTCATCGGAATGGCAGGTATGATAGATCCGCCAAGACAAGAGGCTACAGAAGCCATCGAAAAATGCATACTATCAGGTATCAGGCCTGTTATGATAACCGGAGACCACAAATTGACGGCGGCGGCCATCGGAAAAGAATTAGGCATACTTACCTCTTATAAAAATATATTGACCGGTGCCGAATTGGACAACATGAACGATAAGGAACTGATTGATGCCTCAAAGAACGTATCCGTATACGCACGGGTCTCCCCGAGGCATAAACTAAAAATAGTCAAAGCATTAAAATCAACGGGACATGTGGTTGCTATGACCGGAGACGGTGTCAACGACGCTCCCGCAATAAAAGAAGCCGATATAGGCATAGCTATGGGACTTTCAGGTACTGACGTGACAAAAGAAGCCTCATCAATGATACTGATGGATGATAATTTTGCAACCATTGTATCGGCTGTCGAAGAAGGACGTATCATATATGATAATATTAGAAAGTTCCTGCGCTATTTACTCTCCTGTAATATCGGAGAGGTTTTATTAATGTTTTTGGCCTCTTTACTAAAGCTCCCTATTCCTCTTATACCCATACAGATATTATGGGTGAACTTAGTTACCGACGGTTTGCCCGCCATGGCATTGGGTATAGATCCGCCGGATAAGGGTATTATGCTCAGGAAGCCGCGAAGAAGAAGCGAAAGTATCTTCTCCCGAGGTTTAGGATTAAAAATACTTTTTAGGGGCCTCTTCATAGGCTTTGGAACTTTAGCGGTATATGCCCTTATGCTGTATCTTACCTATAATGATATAAAAAGAGCCCGTTGCTGTGCCTTTGCAACATTGGTACTTTGCCAACTTATATTTGTCTTTGAGTGCCGTTCAGAAAGCAGGTCTATTATCAGAATAAATCCCCTGACCAATATACCTCTTATTTTAGCAGTATTATGCTCCTTAGGGCTTCTACTCATGGTAATCTATGTTCCTTTTTTTCAAGCTTTATTTCAGACTATTGCACTGAACAAAATTGAATGGATTATCATTGTTTTTTCATCCGGTATTTGGACTGTCTTATCAATAATAACATCGTTTTTTTATAGACGACGCAAGGTTTAAATTGATGATGAATAGCATATAGCTCGCCTATATGCTATGAGGGAATCTACTCAAATAATCGAGTAAAGCCGTACCGTTGAAGGCTGCCGGCAACGTTAGTTAAATAGTTTGTCTAAGATTTTCATAGAAAACTATCTGCACTTGCAGTATAATTTGATTAGCGGATGAAATTCATTATTTAAAATTATTTTGTATAACGAACGGATTTGAATACATATGTCTAAAAATTATAACATGATAAAAGAATATACGGAGACCTCATTTATAGAACGGAAATCACGTTTTATATCTTATGCAATGCCTGTCTATACAGAAGAAGAAGCCATATCCTTTTTAAACAGTATAAGAAAAAAACACTATGATGCAACTCACAATTGTTATGCCTATATACTAGGGGAAAACTCTAAAGTACAACGTTTAAGCGATGACGGTGAACCCTCCGGTACTGCGGGAATTCCTATTTTGGAGGTTTTAAAAAAGGAAAACCTGACTAACACGATAATTATTGTTACCAGATATTTCGGTGGTATCATGCTTGGGGCGGGCGGGCTTATCAGGGCTTATACCGAAGGTGCGGCTAAGGCAGTAAGCGAAGCCGGTATAGCAGAAGTCAAGGCCTACGCAGTATATTCCATTGAAACAAACTACAGCAATCTGGGGAAAATACAATACGAGGCTCCAAAAAAGGATTATATAATAAGAGATATCGAATACACCGAAGCAGTCACCATAAAAATTCTAACTCCCACAGAGATAAAAGATAATTTTAAGCAGGATATTAATAATTGGACCTTAGGAGAAGGAACAATCTATTATTTAAATGTAGAAATGCTTAGGATTGATAAAGGCACTGGTAAACCTTTCTAGCTTATCATTTTATTTTCCGAATCTCCGGAATGCATGCAGGAATTTATATAATTTTATAGAATATTTTTAAATATTAACACAAAATCGAGGCATAATAAAACTGTGATAGATTGGAGGTGTATTATGGGTAAATTTGTTGACTTAAACAGTGATGTCGGTGAAAGCTTTGGAAGCTATAAGCTAGGTCTTGACGAAGAAGTGCTGAAATATGTTACATCAGCCAATATTGCCTGCGGATGGCATGCAGGTGATCCTCTTATAATGGAACACACCGTTAAAATGGCAGTTGAAAGAAACTTAGGTATTGGAGCTCACCCGGGCTATCCGGATCTTTTAGGGTTTGGAAGAAGAAATATTGATATTACTCCGAAAGAAGCAAAAGTCTATATGTTGTATCAATTGGGTGCCCTTCATGCATTTGCACAGGCTGCAGGTGCAAAAATCCAACACGTCAAACTACACGGTGCATTTTATAACACAACATCTGCAAAACCTGAACTGGCCGAAGAAATAATTAACGGAATTTTGGAGTTTGATAAAAGTATCATTCTGCTTGCACTTTCAGGCAGCCATATAGCCAAAAGAGCAGCGGAAAAAGGCCTAAAGGTAGCGCAAGAAGTATTTGCTGACAGGGCTTACAATGCAGACGGTACCTTGGTTTCCAGAAAATTACCCGGTTCAGTAATCCATGATAAAAATGAAGCAATCGCGAGAGTAAAGAAAATGGTTTTGGAAGGCAAGGTAATTTCCATTGACGGAAAAGACGTACCTATTGCAGCAGATTCTATATGTGTACACGGTGATAATCCGGAGGCAGTCAATTTCGTAAGTCAAATTAGAAACAGCTTAGAAGCAGAAAATATTATTTTAAAACCCTTGAATGAATTCATATAAGAGAGGAGTTACAAAAATGAAGAAAGATAATTATTCTATTTTATTAGGTGCTGCATTTCTAATGGCAACATCGGCAATAGGACCCGGTTTCCTTACACAGACTGCTGTCTTTACCGAACAGCTCAGAGCAGACTTCGGTTTTGTAATATTGGCTTCGATATTTTTATCTTTTATCGCGCAAATAAACGTATGGAGAGTCATAGGCATATCCGGACTCAGAGGACAGGATATAGCAAACAAAGTACTACCCGGTCTCGGCTATTTCGTAGCTTTTTTGGTTGCATTGGGTGGACTTGCATTTAATATCGGTAACGTCGGCGGAGCCGCCATGGGATTAAATGTTATTTTCGGTTTAGATATGAAGCTTGCCGCAGCTATTTCGGCTATTATTGCCATAACAATATTTTTATCAAAAGAAGCGGGCAAAGCAATGGACTTATTTACAAAGGTTCTTGGCGCCCTTATGATATTATTGGTAGCATATGTTGCCATAACAACAGGACCTCCTGTAGGAGAAGCTTTAATTAGAACAGTGGCCCCTACTCAAATGCCCATGTTGGCAATCATAACTTTGGTAGGCGGAACTGTCGGCGGTTATATCACCTTCTCCGGCGGTCACAGGCTGTTGGATGCCGGCATAAGCGGTAAAGAAAACTTAGATGAAATCACAAGATCTTCTGTCACAGGTATCGCAATAGCATTAATAATGAGGATCCTTCTTTTCTTAGCTATACTGGGCGTAGTATCAAAGGGTATGACTCTTGATCCGGCCAACCCTCCCGCATCGGCCTTCCAGCTGGCAGCCGGTACTATAGGGTATAAATTCTTCGGTGTAGTTATTGCCGCGGCAGCATTGACTTCCATCGTTGGCGCTGCTTATACATCAGTATCCTTCCTAAAGAGCTTTTCTCCCATCATAGATAACCATTACCATAAATGGATAATCGGATTTATTGCCGGTTCAACTATAATATTCATCACAATAGGCAGACCTGTTGCTTTATTGGTAATAGCCGGTTCCTTAAACGGATTGATACTCCCCATAACTTTAGGCACAATCCTTTTGGCTTCCGTCAATAAAAAGGTTGTGGGTGATTATAAACATCCAAAATGGATGCTGTACTTAGGTATACTGGTTGTGGTCGTCACATTATACTTAGGAATTCAATCTCTGTCAGGGATCAAAGCATTATTCTAAATAACTGAATTGGCGGTGAGATTATGTACGAAAAAGCCAGGTTTTTACCTGCCGGAGACAAATCTCTCATCATAGAATTTGGTGACAGTATAAAACCGGAAATAAATAAAAAAATAAGAAATATGTATCTTGCTATAGAAAAATTGAACATAGATGGAATACAAGAAATGATACCCACTTACAGGTCCCTTCTTGTCTCCTATAATCCGTTAAAACTAAAATACAGTGAGCTATGCGAAAGACTTAGGGAATGTGAAGAAAATCTCGGCGACACGGATTCTGAACCCGCAAAAGTGGTAAGAATCCCTACAATATACGGTGGGGAATACGGTCCAGATTTGGAATTTGTCGCGGAACACTGCAATCTTTCCGTGGAAGAAGTTATAAGCATTCATAGCTCGCAAAACTATTTAATTTACATGCTCGGCTTTACACCAGGCTTTCCCTATCTTGGCGGTATGTCGGATAAATTGGAAACACCCAGATTAAAAACCCCGAGAACAAAGATACCCGGCGGTTCCGTAGGTATAGCCGGTAAACAAACAGGTATATATCCCATTGACAGCCCGGGGGGCTGGCAATTAATCGGAATAACTCCAGTTAAGCTTTATGATCCCTTTGCCGAACCACCCGTTTTATTAAATGCCGGAGACTATGTGAGATTTGTGCCCATAAATGAAGAAGAGTACAAATCCATATTAAAACAAGTGGAAGAAAATAAATACAAAGTAGATATTGCTTTGCTTGATAAGGAGTAGTGTTATGGGTGTTATAAAAATAATAAAACCTGGACTTTATACAACTGTTCAGGACAAAGGCAGAATGGGATTACAAAGATACGGGATACCTGTAGCGGGGGCTATGGATGATTTTTCATTCAGAATTGCAAACATCCTGGTGGGTAACGATGAAAATGATGCTGTGTTGGAAGCCACATTTTTGGGTCCAAGTATAGAAATGGGCTTTGATGGTTATATTGCTGTTACCGGCGCTGATATGCTGCCGAAATTAAACGGAACAAAAGTTAAGATGTGGAGAAGTATAAGAGTTCAAAAGGGCGACAACCTTGAATTCTCGGGTGCCTCCTCAGGTCTGAGAGCTTACGTTGCTTTTAGCGGCGGATTGGGAGTCAGCGAAATATTAAACAGTAAATCCACTTATGTGAGAGGTTCATTAGGCGGTTTTAAAGGCAGAAAACTGATGACAGACGATGAAATTCCCGTGGAGGTAACCAAATCCATGGGGGAGGCGGGTAAATACATCCCATCGGGGTATACCCCCTATTATACCAAGGAATTTGAGGCAAGAGTGATATTGGGTCCGCAGGATGATCATTTTTCATCAGAGGTAATTGAAACATTTTTTAATTCAACTTATAAAATCACGGCAGATGCTGACAGAATGGGCTACCGCTTGGAAGGTCCTACTCTCTCCCACGTTAAAGGACCGGATATAATTTCTGATGGTATTGTATTCGGCTCTGTCCAAGTGCCCGGGCATGGTTTTCCCATAATAATGATGGCTGACAGACAGACCACCGGCGGTTATACCAAGATTGCCACTACCGTTACGGCAGACCTGCCTTATCTTGCGCAAATGGGCCCCGGTGATACAATACATTTTAAACCTGTTACCATTGAAGAAGGTCAGATGCTATTTGCCGAATATGAAAAAACCATTGATAATATAAAAATTCACGTGAAAAACAGTTATATCATCCAAGAAGACACAAAAATATATAACGTAAACATAAAAAGTTTATAAAATGCTGCCTATTGCTTATAGCAGCACTAAA
>CAYXAT010000030.1:0-7732 GCA_964462065.1 uncultured Clostridiaceae bacterium
TATGCTACTTTTAGTTTGCAGGTATCAGGAGTTTTTGTCCCGGGAATATCAGATGCGGGTTTGTTAATGCGTTGTATTCGGATAACTTCTCCCAAGTCAAACCAAACTTTTCTGCTATTTTCCAAAGGACATCTCCAAGTTCGATTGTGTAGGTTTCGGTCAGGGTTTCTCCCTTTTTCTCTATAACAGTCATTCTGGGTCGAACTGCAGCCGGTATTGAATCAAGACCTTCTACGTACTCTAAAAGGATTTCATCGAGGCCGCCCATTTCAACAACTAAGTCACCCTCCATAAACATTGTATAATCGTCACCGCCCACAGCCATAAAATCATTGGTTGCTACTTTATACTTTTTATTAAGATCAAGGGCTTTGCCGGCGACTTTTATATCTTTTACCCTATTTCCTGCTTCCTGGTTAAGGTCCAAAGTATAAGTTATTCCCGCCACTTGAGCAAAGGAGCCTGCCAAATCCGGATAGCTGGCTGTACCGTGCTCTATGGCCTGTAAAACTTTATCTCCCGTATATTCTTTTACTACTACATAATTGCCAAAGGGCAGCACGGTAATTATATCCCCCATGGTTATTTCACCGGGTTGTATGGAGGCCCTAATACCACCGCCATTTGTAATTGCAATATCTGCACCGGTCAGATTTAGCATGGAATCTGTTATAAGATTTGACAGGTTTGTTTCACCGCCCCTGACCTGTTCTCTTTCACCGTTAAGGATTACATCGGTTTTTCCTACCACTACAGAAGTTATTACTTTGTTCTTTTCTGTAGTAGCATTTATCAAAGCTGCTATCTCGTCGTCTCCAACTAAGTCTTCAGCATCTTCTATTGTAAACAATGATGGTTCGATAGCCTTTAATTTGCCGCCTTCAAATACAAGGTTGACTATGCCGAGGTTATTGTTATATTCTCCTGTAGATACAATAATTGTATCCTTTCCCTCATTGTCGATGTCTTTCAAAAGTGAATGGCTGTGGCCATCTATTATCAGATCTATGCCTTTTGCATTATCCCGGACTGAGTATGATGTGTCTGTGCTTTCTTTATCTATTCCCAAGTGAGCCAGGGCTATTATGGCATCGACCCCTTTTTCCTCCAGTTCAGCCACCATCTTTTTTGAGATTTCCGCCGGGTTGGCAAAGGTCAGACCTTCCACATTCAAAGGATTAGTTTTATAAGCGGTTTCAGGGGTAGAAAGTCCGAATATACCTATTCTTAAACCACCGATTTCTTTAATGATATAAGGGTCTAAAAGCGTTGTTCCATCACTTTTGACCAGATTAGATGATATAATGGGAAAGTTTGCATACCCTGTCAGCTCTAGCAGTCGTTCTTGACCATAGTTAAAATCGTGATTCCCCGGAGTCATAACATCATAGCCTATGGCATTCATTAGATCCAGGATACTTTCACCTTTAGAGATGGTTGCAAAAGTCTGGCCGTGCAATGTATCTCCTGCGTCAACTACCAGGGTGTTTGGATTGGATTCTTTGATTTCCTTAATTTTTGTTGCTACTTTGGCAAACCCGATACCGGCATCCACTCTTGAGTGGGTGTCATTGGTATGTACAATAGTTATGACGACGGAATCCTCATCGGCATATACACTTGCAATGGGTGCAAATACTAATGTAACAACCATTGTAAGTATTAGCATCAAGCTAAGTCTTTTCTTTGAAACAGTAATCATTTAACACTCTCCCTTTTAAATTATTGTTCTTGAAAATAGCTTGTTCGTCAATAATATTATTCTATATTTGCTGGGATTATCCTGCAAAAATGGCTTTTATTTTTATAAAAGACGCATTGGGTTTCACTTACTTTTGAGAGACATAGGAATAGCCGGGTTGTGCCTAACAGCATAGGTATATTCTCATGGAATCAAAGGGATTTGATTCTTCTCTTCTTTTTTTCCATGTAATAGAAACGATAACGATGACTTTCATCGTGGTTTTTTGATTTGTTATTTATTACACCAATGATATTTGCAGCTGCATTCATTAACAGCTCTTTTGCCCTTAGACCTTGGCCTATTCGTGTCTTCCCTGAAGATACTACAAGTATTGTGCCGTCAGCAATAGAGGCTATTTGAGAGGCATCACTGACGACTAAAATAGGGGGAGTATCTACGAGTATATAATCAAACCGATTTTTAAAGCCATTAAGAATATCAGATAAAATATTATTAGCCAACAGTTCGGATGGATTTGCCGGTTTTGGTCCTGCTGTTATCAGATATAAATTTTCGAATTCAGTTTTAAGAATACAATCCCCAAAAGAAGTCAGTCCCCCTAATATATCAGAAAATCCTGTGGTATTTGATAAATTAAATCGTGTATGAATATATGGGTTTCTAAAATTACCATCAATTATCAGGACTTTGAAATCAGCATTAGCCATTGATATGCCTAAATTTATTGTAATCACGCTGCTGCCTTCTCCCGGTATGGATCCTGTAATTGCAATTGTTTTTATCTTTTTTTGGTTACATATCTGCCTGACACTTGTCCGTAGAATTCTAAAAGCTTCGTATCCTACAGAGTTAGTATCATTTAATATAAATTTATTTTTACCGCGTATATACGGTATGCTTGATAATACTTTTATTGAAATATTTTTCTTGATATCTTCTTCATTTTTTAAAGTATCGCTAAGGTGTTCTCCAAGCAATATAAGGCCTGTGGCGAACATAAGGCTTATGAAAAATGCAGCTGCAATATTGAGAGGGATATTAGGTTTAATAGGCTTTGTCGGCATAGTTGCACGGTTTAATATCTTTATATCTGTTGAATCTGTAAAAACAAGCACCTGTTCGATAAAAGCATCGGTAAATGCATTTGCTATATTGATTGCCCTATAAATATCAGTATCTCTTATTGAAACATGCAATATTTGTGTGTCCGCCTTTTGGGATAGACTGATGTTGTCTGCTAATTTTATGGGTGTCAAATCGTAACCCGATTTAACTATTGTGTCATTGATTACCGGTTGACTTTTTGCCAACTCGACATATGTTTTTATTAACTTTTCGTAAACTAGAACCTCTTCATAATTTAATCTGCCCTCTCGGCCGGGCGAGACTCGTCCAATAATAAAGGATGCTTTTGTTTCATAGACAGGTGATAAGAAAAATATGCTAAGAATCGCACTTGCCAACGTGGCAAATGAGGTGACAATGATAAGGATCCAAAGCCTTCTTCTTAAAATATTTAAATATGCAGTGAAATCCATATATTTATGACCTCCATCTTTAGTCTTATTTATTGTATTGCGTTAAAAGATTATATGTACAAGTTCGTAAAAAAATCACTAAAGCGGTGAATTTTTGAATGTTTATTAGAGCAGGGTTTGATTTAGCATATTTGCCAAGACCCGGCATACTTCAAGGAAGCGTATTATATGCGTGTTAATTTTGGAAGAAAGCAGATGTACGGAAACAGGTTATTAAACTGAAACCGTATCAGAAAACTACAGGTATATTATGCATGTCTGCTTCATAGATATTAGTATATTTCTGTTACAACCTTTTAGAGAAACCCAATGAGAAAAACTAACTTAGGGGGATATACATGTCAAACGAAGCTTTAAGCAGTATAAATTATGATGATTTTATCGCAAAAAGTTATACGTTAGAAGAAAAAGCCATATATAATCAGACGATAAAAAGGGTACTGGATATTGTTCTTGCATTAATAGGCATGGTAATATGTCTTCCAATTATAATTATATTCGGCATACTCATAAAACTGGAATCCAACGGGCCGATTATTTTTAAACAAGAACGTAATGGTATGGATGGACAAGTGTTTCATATATATAAGCTGAGATCAATGTATGCTGATGCAGAAAAAAACGGTCCGATGTGGGCAGAGCAGGAAGATAAAAGAATCACGAAGGTTGGAAAATTTATCAGAAGAACAAGAATAGACGAATTACCGCAGTTTATAAATATAATAAACGGAGAAATGAGCATGGTTGGTCCAAGACCGGAAAGACCAATCTTTACCGAAAAATTTAATAAGGAGATACCCGGCTTTATATACAGGTTATGTGTAAAACCCGGACTTACGGGATTAGCGCAGGTAAATGGGGGTTATGAACTGACTCCGGAGCAAAAATTAAAACTGGATTTAATGTATATTTGTGACATGAGTCTGATACTGGATTTAAAAATTATACTTATGACAGTTGCAGTTATACTTACCGGTAATGGCGCCAGATAATACTGTTTGGCAGCTAATGGTTATATGTGAGGCTTTACCGTTATAAAGTTATAAAAGGCAATCTATTGATTCTATTAGGTTGGCAAAAAACTTATGATATCCGAAAGAACAAAAGGGGGAAGAGCCGGGTGTTTAAAAGTGTAAGCATTATAATACCGGTATACAATGAAGCAACTTTTATAGAAAAATTTTTAGTGTGTATAACAGAGCAGTCTTACCCTCAGCAGTTTATTGAAACAATAATAGTTGACGGCGGTTCGAAAGACGGGACAATAGATATTATTAATGAATTTATCGAGAACCACCCTTTTGATTTAAAATTATTTCATAACGAAAACAAATTGCAGTGCTATGCGTTGAATATCGGGCTTAAGGAATCAAGGGGTGAAATAATTATAAGGTTGGATGCTCATAGCATATATGAAAAAGATTATATAAAAAAAATAGTCAAGCATTTAGAAAACGAGGAGATTATAAATATTGGGGGTGTGGCCAGAGCCAAGGGTTACGATTATATGTCACGAATAATCGCAGTTGCAGTAAGCTCTCCTATCGGCATTGGGGATGCAAAATTTAGATATACAAATGAATTTATAGAGGCGGAAACAGTTTTCCCCGGTGCATGGAGGAAAAAAGATTTAGTAAAGATTAAGGGTTGGAATGAGGATTGGAAAGTCAACGAAGATACTGAACTGAATATGAGGCTTAAGAAAGAAATGAAGGGGAGAATAGTCATTGACCCCGATATAAAGCTCTTCTATTACCCGCGTAATTCTTTTCTGTCATTATGCAAACAGTATTTCAAATTTGGTTGTTGGAGAATAAAGACTATCAATGTGCACCCTGAGGCATTAAGAAATTCGCATATGATGGTTATTTTTACAATAGCGTTATTGCTGTCGTTCTCATTAGTCTTCCTAATAGGTTTTAATAAAATTAATACGGCAATCCTTTATTTTATAGTTATATCTGGCATGGTATATTTAACAACTGTTATTTACTGCAGTGTAGGATTAGGAATGAAGGAGCTGCATAGCGTTCATAGCACTTTTTTGCTGTCCCTTTGCATTGTCGTTATGCATTTGTCGTGGGCTGCGGGAGCATTTTGGGGGATGCTTAAGTTTGGAATACCCTTAAAGGCGATAAACAAAAAACTGTGCCACCATAGTTGGACATAAAAAGATAAGTTTACACAGGACAAAAAATGATATAAAGGGGCGTTAGAGATGGATAGGGTTGAAGTCTTAGTCGCGGCAATGAAACAGAAGGATCTATTCAAGTATAATAAAATGAACATACAGACAGATGCTGTTATAGCAAACCAAGCCGAGAGAACTGAATATATTGAAAAATTGATAAACGGAAAAGCAGTAAAAATGATTACGACTGCTAAAAGAGGAGTTGGTATAAATAGGAACATGGCATTGATGTACTCTTCCGCTGATATCTGTTTACTGAGTGATGATGACGTTGTATATGTGGAAGGTTATGAAAAAACCATTATAAAAGCTTTTGAAAAAATACCTGAAGCGGATGTAATTATTTTTAATATTAATAACTTAAACAAAGAACGTGCAGATCCGGAACAGATTAAAAAAATCCACAGGGTAAGATTATACAATTTTATAAGGTATGGTGCACCCAACATTGCCTTTCGCAGAAAAAGTATAATGAGGAAAAATGTTTGGTTTTCATTGCTTTTCGGAGGCGGTACAGAATACTCAGCCGGTGAAGATTCACTATTCTTACGTGATATCATGAAAAAAGGGTTAAAAATATACGCATTTCCGGAAAAAATTGCAGATGTAGAAAATTTAAACTCAACTTGGTTTGCAGGTCATAGCGATAAATTCCTGTTTGATCATGGCGCGTGGCTTTCAGCCTCTTTTCCTGTACTTAAATATTTGGGATTATTTTTTTATATGTTCAAATTTAGGCATACTTCAAAGCTGAGCTACATTAAAATATTGGGGCTGATGATCAGCGGGATGAAGTCCTATAAAAATGGCATTACATATAACGAATGGAGACAAGTGAAATATGGTACATGCATGGCCGAATAATAAAAAATTTGCGTTTACGATTATAGATGATACGGACGGGGCAACCACAGATAATATCAAGCCGGTATATGATCTGTTGATATCTTTGGGAATAAGAACAACAAAAACAGTTTGGGTTTACCCTTCAAAAGATATGTTTGAGGGGCAGTGCCTTCTGGATGAAGATTATATGGATTTCATATTATGGCTCCGGGATAAAGGGTTTGAAATAGCTTTCCATGGGGCAGGCTCCGGCAGTTATAAACGAAAAGAGATCCTGGATTCTCTTGAGTTATTCAATGATATTATAGGGTATTATCCAAAAATACATATTAATCACGGTTATAACCCGGACAGCATGTATTGGGGCGAAAAAAGATTTTCTTTACCCTTAGGTATTTTTTATAAATTATTTGCATCAGAGGGTAAAACATATCACGGTGATGAGGAATCAAGTGAATATTTTTGGGGTGATGCCAGTAAAGAAAGAATAAAATATATAAGAAATAGGGTTTTTAGCGGTATTGACACTATGAAATATGACAGATACATGCCTTATATTGAGAAAAAAAAAGAGGAATATTCAAATTATTGGTTTAGTGCGAGTAACGGTCATAATGTAGATACTTTCTGCGATATTACAAGTAAAAAGAACATAGACCATTTATGTGATAAAGGCGGATGCTGTATCCTATATACTCATTTTGCCTATGGCTTTGTGGACGGAAACGGCCGACTGTCAAATAGATTCGTAGAAAATATGAAGTATTTAGCCGGTAAAAACGGTTGGTTTGCATCTGTTGGAGAGGTGTTGGATTTTATTCATGCAAATAAAAGCAAAAATGACTATATTCCAATGGCTGCTAATTTGAAGTTGGATACTATATGGCTGATGGAGCGGATGTATAGAAAACTATTTATGAGTGAATAAGGAGAATGGATATGTATGGGTTTATTGAAGTTGATATGAAAAACATTGACGAAGAAAAATATAACTCTTTCGAAATGAAAACTATTTATACTACAGTCGAGTGGTTAAGCGTTATTGAATGCACTCATAAAAACACAAAGATTAAAATAATTGAAATATATGAGAACGGGGAGTTTTTAGGATACTTTACAGGAGGTTTAGTCACTATAGCCGGATTCATAAAAATATTAGGGAGCCCTTTTAACGGCTGGAATACGCACTTCATGGGTTTTGATTTATATGATAAGGAAAAAGCAATCGACTTACTTCCGTATGTAATAAAATACTTTTCTAAGAGGTACCATTGTATATATTTCCAAATATGCAATGAATATTTTGAGTGCGAAATATTAGGTAAAAATAAACTTAAGTATCAAGAAATAGATAGTTTCAAAACCAACCTTACATTATCGGAAGATGAAATCTATGCCGGATTTCATAGAGATGTAAAATCAAAAATAAAAAAGTTTAATAAAACAGGATGT
>CAYXAT010000030.1:7832-16818 GCA_964462065.1 uncultured Clostridiaceae bacterium
CATTCAAACATTCCCGGATTGTTCCGGCTGAAAGATTTCGCTGCGAAGATGTTTTGGCACATGAACAAAATAAGATGCAGCATGAAGAATTATTTTGGAAGTCGTGTATCATATGAATAAAAAAAAGAAAAAGATTTTGTTTGTAAATAATAATCTTGCAGTAGGCGGGGTACAAAAAGCTCTTATAAATTTATTACATAGGATAAAGCACGATTATGATATTGATCTATTTTTGTTTAATAACGATGGGGAATACAAGGATGAAATTGATGAAGAGGTACAAGTTATTGAAGCCGTATCTCCATTAAAAGTCTTAGGAATGTCACAGGCTAAGGTAAAAGAATTGGGTTTGTTTTATTATATGCTTAGGTTTATTGCAGCAACGTATGCCAGGGTTATAAGCAATCATTTTCCGATACATGTGTTGACTTCGATGGAAAGAAAGCTAAAAGGATACGATGCTGCTATATCCTTTTTACACTGTGGCGAAGAGAGGCAGTTTTATGGAGGTTGCAATGAATTTGTTTTATATAGAGTGAATGCCCCGACTAAGATATGTTTTTTGCATTGTGATTTTTTAAATTACGGGGGTAATACAAAAAAAAATAGAGAACATTATAAGCTGTTTGATAAGGCGGTAACTGTTTCAGAGGGTTGCAGACAGAACCTTATAATGGCGGTCCCGGAGTTAGAATCAAAAACTCTTTGTGTGAATAATTGCATTAATTATTCTGAAATTACCAAACTGGCGGATGAAAACCCGATAGTATACGAAAATGGCTACACACATTTGGTAACAGTGGCACGACTCAGTGAAGAAAAAGGTATTCAAAGGGGAATCAGAGTACTCCAACGCCTGAAGGAGTCCGGATATAAAGTTAAGTGGCATATAATAGGTGACGGGGTTCTAAAATCTGCAATACTCTCAGATATTAAAAAAATTAATAGCAGTGAATATATCCATTTGTACGGCAGCCAATCAAATCCGTACAGATATTTAAAAAACGCAGATTTATTTTTATTACCGTCATTTCATGAAGCGGCACCTATGGTAATAAACGAAGCGAAATGTCTCAAGGTTCCTGTTTTAACCACAGACACTGTTTCGGCTGAGGAAATGATAATAAAAAACAAAGAAGGTTTCATCTGCGAAAACAGTGAAAAGGGCATATACAATGCATTATCAAGTATCTTGGACAATCCCTGCAGGTTAACAGAATGCAGAGAATATTTATCTTTGCGGGATTACAACGATAATAATGCAGTGATGCAGTTTAGAAAACTAATGGGAGAGGTACACTGTGGAAATGAAAAAGAATATAGATAAAGAACATATAATTTTTCTCATTACATTGTTTGATGTATTCATTCTATCTATAGGACACGCGATTCAAAGCAGCATTATAGTTTTAAGTGCTCTTTTTATGTTTTCATTCATAGTGTTGATTAGTCCAAGGGGTTACTTCTTACCTCTTATGCTGTTTTATCTGCCGTGGTCTTCAGTTCTAAAGCTTAAGCCCGACATGTTTACATTTCATTCACTTATAGCACCGGTTATCTTTCTTATAATTTTTTATAAGGGATTAGAAGTAAAGCAAAAATACTCATCTATTCATATTGTTCTTCCACTGCTGTTTGCTGCATATACCCTGTTAGTAAAACTTTTTAATGGTCTAATTCTCTGCACCTCGTATATTTCTTTTATATTGATGATGTTTCTTATACCTATGTACGTTGATTTATATAAAAAAGAAATATCTTTTGAGAAGTGTACAATGTATTTGACTGGGGGTATATTATCTGCCTGTATAGCATCAAGATTACTTATGAAGTTTCCTCATATGCTTCATTATATAAGCGTGTACGAGTGGGAAAAAGTGCAATTAACCCGTCTCAGCGGTTTTTACGGGGACCCGAATTATTATTCAGCACAGATTCTTGTGGCGATTGCCGCACTGTTAATAACTATTGGATATAAAAAGAAGAAGGTATCCTATGAAACCCCGGCCATCATTGCGCTGTTGTATTTCGGCATGTTATCCATATCAAAAATGTTTGTTATTTGTTTGGTATTAATGTTTTTACTTTGGACGGTCCGTTTTTTTATAATGAGGCGTAATATTCCTTATACCTTAATAATTATTGTTTTATTAATAATAATTTTTCCAAAAATATCAGGAAATAAGTTTTATTCGGATACTCTGAATTCCTATCTATTCAGGTTCAGAACAGTTACAGACTTAAGTTCTCTAACAACCGACAGAAACAAATTGATTGCGACGTATGTAAGCTATCTTTTCTCTAATGTGGACAAATTATGCTTTGGAATCGGACTATCTGATGATCAGGTCAGGGTTCTTCTTAGGACCAATAATGCACACAATACCATCATCCAATCAGTGTATCAGATTGGTTTAGTGGGATGCATTATAATGGCAGGTTGGTGGGTCGGAATAAGCTCTAAATTTCCAACAGGAAATAAGACTGGCTTCTCTAAATGGGTGGCATTATCGATATTAGCATGTGCTATATTCTTGCCTTGGATGGCACTCGATATATTATATTTCAGCGAGTTTTTTTATTTTATATTATTCTTTTTAGTCGCAAAGAGTTACCTGAAGGATATGGCGGACAATGCTTTGGATGAATATATCGTAAGAGGGGGAGTCATATTATGAAAGAAATTGATCTGCGGGAATTACAGCTTATTGAACTTGTGGCATTCAAGGAAATAGATAGAATATGTAAAAAGCATAATCTTATGTATTTTATGTGCTATGGAACTTTGATAGGGGCGGTGAGGCATAAAGGGTTTGTACCTTGGGATTGTGATATGGATATAGTAATGATGCGTGAGGATTATGATAAATTTGCTGAGGTTTGTTCCTCAGAATTATCACAGAAATATTTTTTACAGAACTATCATACCGATCCGGGATTTCTGCCTGCCCTTACAAGAATTTGTATAAGTGGAACACATCTATATGATAAATATACTGAACATCTTACGTTTCATAAAGGTGCCTATATAGATATTTTTCCACTTGATAACAGTCCTGACAATGAAAGGCTGAGGAGAATACATGAGATAAGACTTCTTTTGATAGACACGCTGATTTTCTTAAAATCTTGTATCATTTATAACAATGGCACCTTATTCGTAAAAGAGATAGGTAAAAAAGCGCTAAGATTTATATTGTATCCGATACCGTTAAAGCTTTTGCAGAACATCAGGGTTAAAGTCATGAAAGAATACAATTCAAAAAATACCTTAAATGTCTGCTCAACTGCCGGTAAGTATGGATATAAGAAGGAAACTGTGGATAGAAAAGTTTTTGAAACATTTGTGCTGCTTGATTTTGAAGGCGGAAAATATCGAGCGCCGGGGGAATGGGATTTGTGTCTAAGGAAAATATACGGGGATTATATGATACCGCCGCCGGAAAAAGAAAGAAAACCGGAGTTTGTTGTATATGAAATATAAAACTGAGAGAAACAATGGGGTACGCTTCCATGTTAATAATAACTTAAAACTATATAGGCGCCGGCTGAGCAGAAGCCTGATAAATGCATTTGGATGGCATACGAATAAAAAATATTTAGTATTAGAATCCGATGATTGGGGCGGTATCCGGGTCCCGTCAAAAAGGACATATGACCATCTTTTAAAGTCCGGTGATACTATAGACTGTGATCCTTTTACCAAATATGATTCCTTAGCCAGTGAGACGGATCTCTCCTTTTTATTTGAGACGTTATCTAAGTTTAAAGATTTTACAGGCAAAAATCCGGTTATAACCGCTAATTGTGTTGTCGCGAATCCCGATTTTGAAAAAATTAAGGACACGGAATTTTACTCTTATAACTATGAGCTTTTTACTGAAACATTAAGATCTTATCCTAGACATATGCATTCCTTTGAAATATGGAAACAAGGTATGGATGAAAAGGTGTTTTTTCCTCAATTCCATTGCAGGGAACATATAAACATAGCACGCTGGCTCAAGGACCTTAGGGAAAAAAAGGATGATACAGTAATTGCCTTTAATAATAAAATGATTGGAATTGGTAAGTCATTCGGCTTTGATAACAAATACGGATATATGGATGCATGCAACTACGAAACCGGCGGCGAATCTGATGCAGTTAATGGAATGATGAAACAAGGGGCTCAGCTGTTCAAAGACATTTTTGGATATGACTCCAAGTCATTTATAGCGCCATGCAATATATGGGGCAAAGAATTGGAAGATGAATTGTCCCACAGCGACATACAATATATTCAAGGCAATACTGTGCAAAAAGTTCCTATGATAAACAAAGGAACAAAACATTTCAGCAAACAATATCACTACAATGGTCAATTAAATAAGAATAACCAAATATACTTGATAAGAAATTGTGATTTTGAACCCACCATGAATGAAAGAATAGACTGGATAGACAGTTGTCTTCTTGATATATCGGAGGCCTTTAAAAGGCGTAGGCCGGCTGTGATTTGCACCCACCGTCTTAATTACATTGGATATATTCATGAGGAAAACCGGGATAAAAATTTAAGGATGCTGTCAAATCTGCTTAAAAAAATAACAGCAATATGGCCTGATGTCGAGTTTATTACAACAGTAGAATTGGGCGAAAAAGTCAGAGAAGAATATTTAGAGTATCATAAAGGCGGTCATGTAAGTGAGAACAAAAAAATTTCTATATAACTCTGCCGCTGCGGCATTACTAACAATAACTACCTTAGTTATTGGCTTGATATTACCCAGACTATATCTTACAATCTATGGCTCAGAGGTAAATGGACTTATCGCCACAATATATGAATTCATTTCATATTTCTCATACGTGGAAGCAGGGCTTGGAACAGCGTTAACATATGGCTTGTTTAAACCCCTTGCTACACGGGATGAACATGAAATTAACACTATTGTAAGCGTGGCAAAAAGATCCTATATCAAAATAAGTGGTTTATATTTATTGATGGTGGTTTTCCTAGCTTTCTTATATCCTTTCCTTATTAAAAAGAGCACTATAGATTTTACAACAATATTCCTTCTAATATTAGTTATAGGGACTTATGGTGCTTTGGATCTATATACTATGTCGAAGTATAGGGTATTGCTTGTGGCTGATCAAAGTGAATATGTTATATCAATTGTTTCTATTATAGCTATGGTATTTAGCTTTATATTAACTGTTTTACTGATAAAGAAAAAAGTCTATATCGTTTTTGTTAGGGCAATAGCCATCGCTTCTTTAAGCCTCAGGACATACATGCTATACTTATTTGTAGGTAAAAAATATCCCTATATTAAATACAATCAGCCATCAAAAAGTGTCTATCTAAAAAACAGATGGGATGTGCTTGGATTTCAGCTCAGCACGACTATATGCCTGTCGGCACCCGTCATTTTAATATCAATATTATGTTCGCTTAGAACAGCCAGTGTTTATTCAGTTTATAACCTTGTCTCTCAGGGCCTTATAGCTATTATTTCTATCTTTACCTCAGGCGTTTCCGCATCTTTTGGCAATGTAATAGCAAAAAAGGAATACGATGTGCTAAAAGAAGCCCATAGACAATTTGAGTTTTCAATATATTGTATAACAGCATTTTTGTCTTCCTGCACACTGATACTTATAACACCTTTTGTTGCTGTTTATACAAAAGGTGTTACTGACATAATTTATGTTAATATGCTTTACGGTGGATTGTTTGTAATATGGGGAATTTTATATAATATAAATATTCCTTACACTGTGATGATAAATGCAGCAGGCATATACACAAAAACTCGCAAGATAAACATAGTACAGGTTGCACTGCTTTTAACTATATCCTTTATATTTGTCAAACCCTATGGAATCACCGGTATGTTAGCAGCAATGATAATTTCGACACTTTATAAAGTAGCCGGGTTAGTCCTACTGGTGAACAGATTTGTTTTGCCAATCCGATTAAAAAATACGATGCTAAGGGTAGCCCGTATATTTATAATTACGGCCCTCGCATATGTTCCCTTTATATCTTGGATAGTTATTCCGGAGGATGGATTAATTCTGTGGGTTTTTTGGGCGGTAAGAGTTTCGCTATGGTGCGGCTTTCTAACGTTAACAGTAAATTTCATATTTGATAAAGACATGTTTATAAAGATAATAAATAGGCTCAAGGCATTAATGCCTGAAAGAAAGAGCGAATCATACAAGTTCTAAACTGCTACACTTCTATTTCTATAGCATACATATGTTGTTCATATCAATATAAAGTCATATTAAGGGCAAAATATTATTTAAATCTGTAATAATAGATTATTAGTTCTTGGAAAATTATAAATTCAAAGATATTTATATACATGAAGAGATAAAATATGCTAATATATACAGTGATTTGCTATCAAAGGAGAGGATATCATAATGGATTTGGCACTTCCTATAATGGGGGGACTGGGCTTATTTTTGTATGGGATGAACATAATGGGCTCAGGTTTGGAAAAAGCCGCCGGCAATAGATTAAAAAGAATGGTAGAAGCATTGACGACCAATAGATTTAAAGGAATTTTGGTAGGAACGCTTGTTACCATGCTTATCCAAAGCAGTAGTGCAACTACAGTAATGGTAGTAGGCTTTGTGAATGCCGGTATAATGACGTTACCTCAGGCTATCGGGGTGATTATGGGTGCAAACATAGGTACTACTATAACTGCACAACTGATAGCTTTTAAACTTATAGATTATGCGCCTTTGGCGGTTGCAACGGGTGTTGCTATATGGATAGTGGCTAAAAACAAAAAGGCAAAGACATATTCAGAGGTTTTAATTGGTTTTGGTATTCTATTTATCGGCATGGATATGATGGGGGACGGTCTGAGACCTCTTGCTGAACTACCCGGATTTATAAAAATCATGACCGGATTGAAAAATCCCGTAATGGGGATGTTAGCAGGGCTTGGCCTCACGACAATAGTTCAGTCCAGTTCTGCATCGGTTGGTATGCTGCAAGCGTTGGCAGGTCAGGGGTTGGTGAATATGAACATGGCCTTTCCTATATTGTTTGGAGAAAACATCGGTACGACTACCACAGCACTTTTATCCAGTATAGGCACAAATAAAGCGGCAAAGAAGGCTGCAGTTATTCACTTCCTAATGAAAGTAATTGGTACAATCCTATTTATGACACTTCTAAGATATCCCATAGAAGCTTTAGTGATTAAATTGACCCCGGGAGATGCAGTGAGACAGATTGCAAATGCACATTCAACATTTAACATAGTTAATACTATTATTCTTTATCCTTTCAGCATTTGGATAGTAAAAGCGGCAGAGCTTTTAGTGCCCGGTGACGACAGTTCCGATATGATTGAATCGAAATATCTGGACAAACGAATTATAGAAACCCCTTCAATAGCGTTAGGTTTAGCAGGGCAAGAGACCAACAGAATGGGAAATCTGGTTTTAAAGAACCTTGCAGCTTGTAAGACAGCACTGATTGATGACAAAATTGCGGGTATAGACGAGATATTTGAACGAGAGAAATCCATCAATAAGATATATAGAGAAATAACGGATTATCTTGTACTTCTTTCAAATGCGCCGTTGGCAGAAGAGCTGCGCCAGGATGTGGATGTAATGTTGTATGTTATAGGGGATATAGAAAGAGTAGGAGATCATGTTGAGAACATAACAGAGTTAGCTCAATTTAAATATGATAATAATCTGAGTTTTACATCCCAGGCTACTGAAGAGCTTATAGAGATGTTTAATTTATGCGATGATGTATTCAGAGCCTCTTTAGAAGCTTATCGTATTACTGATGAAGACATGGCTAAGCGTGTACTTACATTAGAAGACGAAGTGGATAGACTTGAGGAGAAAAACCGGGCGAGCCATATAGACAGACTGAATAAGATGCTGTGCAGTACCGGAGCCGGAATAGTTTTTTTAGATGTGATAAGTAATTTAGAGAGAGTATCAGACCATGCCAGTAATATTGCGGGATATGTACTGGATAAGTGTAATGCTTAGAATGATTCGGGATTTTTGAATGCAATAAAAGCATTTTAACGGCTGAAAAATTATATTTGCGCAAATCATAACATCGTGATATAGTAAATTTAAGGAAAGTGTGGTGTGTTGATGTCGGTCATTCTGTAAGGATTTATGTTAAGAACACTAGATAAGCAGTTGCGCTGCTTTTGTTTGTGTTACCAAAACTGCCTTACAGATTGAAAGAACATTCATTTTTATAATGATGTAATTTGTTGTGCAGTAGTAATACTGTACTTTTTATTTTCTTTCTATAAAGGCCAAAACCGGAAAGGAAGTATATTATGTATACATTTACAAATCAATTTAATTCAGAAAATAACAATATGGAGTTTTTAAAAGCTGCTATGATGGGACCTAACGCCATGCGCGTATCCGAAGAATTAGCGACACACCTAAAGATCAATAAGAACATGCGAATTCTTGACCTGGGCTGCGGGTGCGGCCTTTCTACATTGTTGCTGGTGAAGAAATACGGCGCATCCGTTTTTGCCGCCGATCTTTGGATTTCACCGACTGAAAACTATGAGAGGTTCCAATCCATCGGCATTGATGATAAAGCTGTTCCGATTTACGTAGATGCCACCAAAGGATTGCCTTTCGCAAACAGATATTTTGACATGCTATTTAGTGTAGATGCTTACCACTATTTCGGTGATATGCCGGAAATGCTGCCATCACTCATTCCCTTTGTAAAAAGCGGCGGTTATATCGCCGTGGCGATTCCCGGAGTTAAATATGAGTTTGGGGAAAATGTTCCTGAGGAAATGCAGCCCTTTTGGAATGATGATGTAGCAAGAACCATTCACTCTATTGACTGGTGGAGAAAGCTTTGGAGCGGGGAGAAGGGCATTGAAATAACAGACATCCGTGAGATGGCTTGCTGCAAGCAAGCATGGGATGAATGGCTTACCGCATACCATCCCGTTGTTAAGGG
>CAYXAT010000031.1:0-16679 GCA_964462065.1 uncultured Clostridiaceae bacterium
ATTTTGGAAGTAATTTTAAAAGTTGCCACATTAAATCCAATGTTTTTTCCAAACTCCTATTTTCTTTATAGCCTTGATTTACCAACTTTCTTTCAAACTGATTACCGAATTCCAGGTATCTTTTATCGGTATCCGAAAGCTCATCCTCGCCAATAACTTGAGCAAGAGACCTGATTTCCTGAACTTTGGAGTAAGCTGAAAACACCTGGTTTGCCAAATCAGGATGATCTTCCCTGGTAAAGCCTTCCCCTATACCATCCTTCATAAGTCTGGAAAGGCTTGGCAAAACATTAACGGGAGGATATATATCTCTTTGATGCAAATCCCCTGAGAGTATTATCTGCCCCTCTGTTATATATCCGGTCAAGTCCGGCACGGGATGGGTTATATCGTCATTGGGCATTGTAAGTATCGGAATTTGAGTTATACTGCCTACTTTGCCTTTAATCATTCCCGCTCTTTCATATAGCGTAGCTAAATCAGAATACAAATATCCGGGGTAACCTTTCCTTGAGGGAACTTCTTCTCTCGATGATGATATCTCTCTTAATGCTTCACAGTAGCTTGTTATATTGGTCATTACCACAAGCACATGCATGTTTTCTTCAAATGCGAGGTATTCGGCAGCCGTAAGGGCGCATCTGGGAGTGGTAATTCTCTCGATAATGGGGTCATCTGCCAGGTTCTGGTACATGACAACTTTTTTTAGAGTGCCGGATAGATTCTTTTTAAAAAACTCGGCTTCGTCATGTTTTATTCCCATAGCCGCAAATACCACGGCAAAGTTATCTTCCTCGCTTTCGGTTATCTTTGCCTGGCTTACTATCTGGGCTGCCAGCTCATTATGGGGCAAACCGTCTCCGGAAAATATAGGCAGTTTTTGTCCTCTGATAAGAGTAATCAAGCCATCAATTGTCGATATGCCGGTCTGTATAAAGTTTCTGGGATAAAATCTTGCCACCGGATTCATAGGCCGCCCGTGTATATTGTATTTTTTCCCCGTATAAAGAGGCGGTCCGTCCAGTGCTTCACCGATACCGTTAAAGGTTCTTCCCAAAATATCCCTTGAAAGAGATATTTCCAGGGGTTTGCCGTTAAAGGTTATCTTTGTATTGTTAAGTGACATGCCGACGGTGCCTTCGAATACTTGTATAATCACCTTGTCTTTGTCTATCTGCACGACTTTACCTTTTCGAAGACCCTGTCCTTCTACTTCTATTTCTACTGTTTCATCATATGCTGCATCCTCGACACCTTCCAAAATAACGAGGGGGCCTTCTATATCACTAAGTTTAAGATATTTTATTTTCAAACTTTTTCCCCTCCTTATCATATCGGGAAATCAAAGGATCAAAATAGGTGTCAATTTGCTTTATATAACTGTCGAATATTTCTTCTTTTCCTTCCGGTGTATTATATTTCATTGAGACTATATCATAGAATAATTTTTCATCTTTTACCTTGCCTATGGGCACACCGATTTTTACCGCTTCCAAAGCTTTTTCATAAAGATGATCAATCACTTTCATCATTTTATATTGCTTCCTTAGCGAAACATTTGCATCATCTTTGTTGTAGGCATTTTGTTGCAGATAGCCCGTCTTTATCACCTTTGAAATTTCCAGTATCAGTCTTTGATCATCGGGCAATATGTCTTCGCCTACCAGTTTTACAATCTCCATCAATTTGTGTTCTTCTCTCAGTATGCCAAGCATTTTTGCCCTCAACTCAAGCATTTCGTAGGATATATTTTCTCGATACCATTCTCTAAGGTCCTCTATATACCCTGTGTAAGAATTTATCCAGTTTATGGCCGGGTAATGTCTTGAATACGCCAAAGCCCTGTCAAGTCCCAAAAATGTACCTACCACTCTTTTAGTGTTTTGTGTTACGGGTTCAGAGAAGTCTCCTCCCGCAGGTGAAACAGCACCTATTATGGTAACGGAACCCTCCAGTCCTGATAGAGTCTTCACATCTCCGGCTCTTTCGTAAAACTGAGCCAGTCTGGAAGGCAGATAGGCCGGATAACCTTCTTCTGCGGGCATTTCCTCAAGACGCCCCGCTATTTCTCTGAGAGCCTCTGCCCACCTTGATGTCGAATCCGCCATTATTGCTATATTATATCCCATGTCTCTATAGTATTCCGCAATAGTGATGCCTGTATATATGGAAGCCTCTCTGGCCGCTACAGGCATATTAGAGGTGTTTGCTATGAGCACTGTCCTGTTCATAAGAGGTTCACCGCTTCCGGGGTCAATAAGCTTGGGGAAATCCTCGAGAACCTCAGTCATTTCGTTACCTCTTTCTCCGCAGCCTATATAAACTATGATATCCGCGTCACTCCACTTAGCTAACTGATGCTGTGTCATGGTTTTACCGGTACCGAAACCTCCGGGTATGGCAGCGGTACCGCCTTTTGCAAGGGGGAAAAACGTATCTATGACTCTTTGTCCCGTTACGAGCAACTTTCCAATAGGGTTTCTTTTTAAAACAGGCCTCGGCACTCTTACAGGCCATTCCTGGTACATTCTTACTTCATGCTTACCCACACCGTCATCCAGTATCAATAAAACATGTTCCAAATCATACTCGCCTTCTTTTTCGGCAAATACGACACGTCCGCCTATATCAGGCGGCACCATGAGTTTATGTGTTATAGCAGTGCTTTCCTGTATTTCGCCGAATGCAGCTCCACCCTTTAGTACGTCATCGATAGAGACCGTAAGCCTGACCCTCCACTTTTTTTCAAGATTGATTGAGGACAAACCCAGACCCTCGGGTATATAATCTGTTCCTTTATTGTATATATCCATCAACGGCCTTTCGATACCGTCAAATATATTTCCTATGATACCGGGTCCCAGTTTAACGGAAAGCGGTTTTCCTGTTGAATATACCGACTCTTTGGTTTTTAATCCGGCAGTTTCTTCAAAAACCTGTATGGTTGCTATAACGCCGTTTAAAGAAATGATTTCACCGATAAGCTTTTTATCCCCGACCAAAACCATTTCCCTCATTTTAAACTCACTCATATTTTCCGCTTTAACTACGGGTCCGTTTACAAAAATTATATTACCTGTATTCTTCATGGTCTTATACCTCGTCCAATTCTTTATAAAGCAGTTTGCCCATATACTCCTTCCCTTCATCCAGAAGGGTCTTTATGCTCAAGTCAACCATAATACCGTTATCTTTATCAACTAAGGTAAATCCGCCTATATTATCCGGACTGCTTTCAACAAATTCTATGTTTTTTTCATTCTTCATATTATTCATAATAAGAGTACCGAATTTATCTTTATCTTTTTTCAAAAGACTTATTTCCCAATTTTCACCTTTCATCATCTTCATCGAATCTTCTATATTCTTTGTTAGAAAAGCCTTATATTCATCGCTGTCTATAAACTGAATACACCAATCCTTAAGAGTGTTCACCAAATTTACCAAGTAATTTTCCTTTATCTTGGCCAGTTCATCATCAGCTTCACTTTGTATCTTTATAATAACTGTTTTTCTTTTTTCTCCGGCTCTGCTTTGTCGCTCTCTTAAAATGGTTTTCATCTGTTTCTTAAGCTCTTTGCTTTTTTCGCTGAGCCTTTCATCCATATCTTTGACCAATTGCTCTCTTTTCTCATCCCATTCCTCTTCTATATGCTCAATTAATACTTTTCTGAATAATTCTAATTTACCTTCCACTGTAACCGGCATGATATCAGTCTCCTCATATTTTTAATCCGATAGATTCCTTGATATTTCTTGTAATGTAATCCTTGCCCCTTTTAAAACCGCTTTTGTCCGGTATAACTGTAACGACAGGCATTTTGGGATTCATCTTAATATCGTTGACTTCTTTATTCAATTCCTCAGCCAATGATTCCGTGATAAGAATTATGCCTATTTCGGAATCGTCACAAGCTTTTATAAGCTCTTTCTTTGCCGCTTCTTTATCATGTGCCACCACACCTTTTATTCCCGCCAATCTAAAGCCTATCAATGCGTCGGCGTGATCGCTTATTATAAACATCTTCACTTATAACACCTTCTAAAACTTGCCTAATATCATAATCGAAACAATAAGCCCGTATATAGCAATACCTTCCGCCAACCCGACGAATATCAATGTTTTTCCTAATATGCCCGGATCTTCGGATACGGCGCCTAGTGCCGATGAGCCTACCGCACCCACCGCATATCCGGCACCTATTGTTGCCATGCCTGTAGATACGGCTGCAGCTATAAAGCCCAACCCTGATGCCGGGTTATCCGGTCCTGCGGCTGATACAATCTGAGGTGCCAAAACAAATAAAAACAATGCTATAAGAGCCGCATATGAACCTAAGCTTATCCTTAGGGTATTTTTTATTCTTTTTTTATTATGACTTTCTTTGGACCTTAGCAATACTACACCGCAACCTATGGTCAAAAGCACAATCAATAATGCTATCGCTACAACTATATACATTTTTCTTCCTCCATTCTGTTTGTTTAAAACGTATCTTTGCCAAGATTATTCATGTAATTTAATCTAACAGGAGCGTATTCAATCCCTTTTCCCGAATAGTATCTTGAAAAGAGTTCATAGTACTCCAATCTAAGTCCCTGAATAAATACTATCAGGCCTTCCAATCCTATGATAACTATATTGCCTATTATTAAAACCACGATGCCTCCGAAACCTGAGCTTATCATTTCAGCTATGGTTTCAAAAGCTAAATACAAACCCGCATGGTTTAAGGCAAAGGCGCCTACTCTTACAAAGGAGATGGTATTTGATAAAAACGACAGGATTGTTTCTACTACCCCGAACCCCGCTTCTGCATAATAATTTGCCGTACTCTCCTCATAGAGTTTTTTTGAACCCTTTATTTTATTGGCCAATGGCTGTTTAAAAACATTGAGTAATAAAAGCACCGCCATAATCATTATCAAAGGTTTCATACCAACATCTATAAATGTCAATTGGCTGTTCGCAACAGCTGTAATCAAAGTGATAAAAAATAAAAAACCCGTCAATCCCTCTCTTCCGAAAAGTCCTTCCTCTATATCATGTCTGTTCAGGTTGTTAAGCAAACTGTATATAAAGCTTATTGTCATGAGAATAACACCCAAAGCTATGGCAAGTATGAGCATGGTATTTATGTTCGCCATCGGTCTTATAAATAATGCAGGCAAAAGATGCTCGTTGCCGAACACGCTGCCGTATAAGAGCCCGAATGCCATGGAGCTGCCCCCTAACCTGGACAGAATTCCGCCAAAGCTTACACTCTTCTTCTTATAAATTAGGTAAATACCTGCCATGAAGATTATGAAACCCTGGCCTAAATCTCCGAACATAGCTCCAAACAACAACATATAGCTGATCCCGAAAAAGATTGTGGGATCTATTTCGCCATAGGAAGGGAGCCCGTACATTCTAATCAGCATCTCAAATGGCCGTACCAGCCAATTGTTTTTAAATTTTGTGGGAGGGGCTTTGGCAGCCTCTTTATTTTCGGCATCATCAACTGTCAATAGCATATCATTTCCAAATTCATCTTGAAGCTCCTTTAATAGCGAATTAACCTTGCTTTCCGGTACATATCCGAATAGGAAAAATAGCTTCTTACCTATGGCGCCCTCTTTCTTTATCTTATCAGCTTCTTTTTCCAATTCTATGACCTTTGAGGTTTCTTTTATTAACGGTCCTATATCTTTTTTACGTTCCTTTATAATTCTTTTCAATTCTTTTATATCATTCGATAAAGCTTCTATCTCATTTTTTAAAACCTTTATGACATCCTCTGCCGTACCTGTATAGCCTCCCGGAAGCTTCATCTCCTGATAATTTATCGAGGTCAGAATTCTTTCTATTTCTTCATTAAATGACTTGGGGGCAGCCGACATGAGTATAACATTATCCTCCAATGTCTCAAGCCTTTGCATCAACGAGGGTATATTTTCATAATTGCCTTTAAGCCTGCCATAGTTTTCTCTTGAAACCTTTAGAAGCCTAAAATCCAAAAACTTAAGATTTAAAAGTTGCTCCGGGTTAATGCTGAGATCTTTCAAATAGCCAAGGTTCAGAATATATTTTTTCTTCTCCTCGACTTGCCTTTTTTTGCTGTCAATTTCAGCACCCAGTTCTTTAATGGAGTCGTATTCCCTATGGATAACACTCATCATTTCGTTATAATCATAATCTATCCCGATAACACAACTGCCATTACCATATCTTAAATCAAATATATCACGAAGTATCTTAATGACTTCTTCTTCCTTTGCAAAATCTTTTGTTTCCGTGTAAGCCTTTAGTTCCATAGATTCTTCTATTGCCTCTAAGTTTTCCTCCGAAGCGCTGAGCTTAAAGTTGTTGGAATTTATCTCCGTCAAAGTATTAAGCATATGCATACTGCCGTTTAATACAATGATTCTGCATATTCTATCCATATCGGTTATCTTACCCACCATGCCTACTGTTTTCATTTTCTCAATTGCCATAACATATGCCTCCTTTAACCCATATCCTTTATGAGATATTGCTTCCCCCGGTTTTCTTCAACTCTATATCTGACGATTTCTATTATTGAAATTATGTCCCTCACTTCAAACTCTAAAAGCAAGATATATACAATCGTATTTATTATATTCATGGTTGTTTTTCTATCTATAGCGAGTAGCTTGAAATACAAATACCTGTACATTCTCCTGTCCATATATATATCGGTGGATTCATCTTTTTTAAACAGGAATCCATAGTTCGTCTCATTTGCCATATTTATAAGATCCGCAACATTATTTTTATAGCAAAGCTCCTTCAGTTTATTAAAACTGAGCTTGTGATAAAGTTTTATTGTGTAATTCAGCAGCAGCTCCGGTTCAATATTATAAAACTTCTTTCCTCTGTATATCCATTGTAAGTTTAATATGTCACCAATGATTCCGAAGGTGAATTCGGCTGTTTTTCTATCTGCCGGAGACAGCTTTTCCCACTTTTGTTGCAGGATGTTATAATAGGCTAAATCTAAAGTCATCTCAAATCTGAAAAGATTTTCTCCTCTGTTATTATCCAACAAAGGTCTTGTAAATTTATCAAACTCGGTACCTGATAATGCTTGTATTATTTCTCCTACTGAATGAGAATCAACTATTTTTTCGGGTTTTGCATTGCTGTACTTACCTATAAAAACTTTGGCCTCGGGAGTCTCTATTTTCTCTTGGTTATAAGCCTCTCTCGCAAGATCCTTCAAGTCTTCTATTTCATATTTAGCATAAAAAGTCCTGATGAACTCCCGGTTTTCTCCGCTATAATAATGCATTATCTTATCCAAATTGCGAACTATATTTTGTTTTATTAAATTTTCCAGTGCGCCTCTCCTTATGTCAGATATATTGGTATCGCCCAACACATTTTTATATGTGGTATTGTTTTTTAAATAACGGGCACATCCGGTTATACTCTTTTCTTTTATAAGGTTTCTGTAATCGTCATGGCTTAGAAAATCACTCTCCATGGCTTTTATCTTGGCACCTATGGCGGCATGTTCTTTCACCGAACTCATATTTTATCCGTCTCCAAACCAAATAATTGATTGATAGTTTTTTTCAATATATCGCTTTTAACTGTCTGATATTTATTTTCAAGAACCTCTATGGTTTTTTTCATGTTCTCCTTTATTTCCAACGCTTCATTCTCTGCTTCTTTGATTGTATTTTCCATATATTCATTCTCTTTTGCTCTCTCTTCTTCAAGCTTTTCTACCAATTTCTTTATTTCTTCTTCGTAATTATTATTAATATTAGATAAGTCATTCTTTTTCTTCTCGTTGACTTCCAAAGCTAAATTATCCACGTAGACCAAGTCTTTTAGAATTTTCTCCATCTGGGAGCGCATATAATCACCTGCTTTTATAAATGCTTATTCTCTTAAAAGAATAACTTTTATTATGTTACTTTAATTTTTTTATGTCAAAACTTATAGTTTTTATTATGCTTTCATAATTCTCCGGATTGGTTTGTATTTATTAGTTAAAATACCCTTTAATCAAATTTTATATGCCATAGTCCGTTTTAGGATGATTTTCGATATATATTTGCTAAAACATTGTCATACGCATATGGTAAATTTTTTTGTTTTTATGTGCTATGAATGTTTGCAATATCTATACAACCATAATGAGATATCAACTTTTTTATCACTAATGAAAATTAATTGATAGCAATTATCAAATATGCTAATATAAAAACAAAGTAAAGGAGGTAATCATATGGCTTTTAAGATAACTGATAAAGTTACTTGGGTAGGTAAAATTGACTGGACTTTAAAAAAATTCCACGGTGAAGAATATTCAACACATAAAGGCTCGTCCTATAATTCTTACTTGATTCGAGACGAAAAAACCGTGCTAATAGATACTGTATGGCAGCCTTTTGCAAAGGAATTTGTTGATGAATTAAAAAAAGTTATAGATCTTGATAAAATTGACTACATAGTAGCAAACCACGGAGAGATCGACCACAGCGGGGCTTTGCCGGAGCTTATGAGGCATATCCCGGATACGCCTATTTATTGTACTGCAAACGGCGTCAAATCGTTAAAAGGCCATTATCATCAGGATTGGAATTTCAAAACGGTTAAAACCGGGGATGTACTGGATTTAGGTGAGAGCAAATTAACCTTTGTAGAAGCCAGGATGCTTCATTGGCCGGATACCATGTTTACTTATATGTCCGGGGATAATATTCTTTTCAGCAATGACGGCTTCGGGCAACATTATGCCGCCGACCCGTTGTATAATGATTTGGTTGATCAGGAGGAATTATATCATGAGTGCATCAAATATTATGCCAACATTCTAACTCCCTTCAGTGCATTTGTTACAAGAAAAATAGAAGAAGTATTGGGATTCAATCTTCCTCTCAATATGATATGCCCCAGCCACGGAGTTATTTGGCGTGATAATCCGGCTCAAATAGTTGAGAAATACATGGAGTGGGCAAATAATTATCAGGAAAATCAGATTACCATTGTATTTGACAGCATGTGGAACGGCACCAGAAGAATGGCTGAATATATAGGTGAAGGCATCAGAGAAGCCGATAAGGATGTAGCGATAAAGATTTATAATGCAGGAACACGGGACAAAAATGATATATTGACAGAAGTATTTAAGGCTAAGGCTGTTTTGGTGGGGGCGCCAACAATCAACAAGGGTATTACCTATGCCGCTACAGGGATATTGGAGATGATCAAAGGGCTGGGCTTTAAGAATAAAAAAGCCGCGGCTTTCGGTACTTATGGATGGAGTGGGGAATCTCCGAAGATAATCAATGAAGAGTTGGCAAAAGCCGGGTTTGAAATTGTAAGCGAACCCATTAAGGAACTTTGGAACCCGGATGAGGAAGCACTGCAAAGGTGTAAAGAATTCGGAAAAGCTTTTGTGGAAAAGATTAAATAGTAGTTGATTTTTTATAAAAAGTTGCCTTATTTTATGATTGCTTGGGAAGTTCCCAATGCGATAAAGAACAGATAAGGCAACTTTTTTTATAACCACTTATCCTTAATGATTTTTATAAGTCTATCCTTACTATTTAAATCCGGCTCTTTTATAACCAAGTCCATCAAATCTTTCAATATTTCACCGATTATTATACCCTGCTCAAATCCCAAATTAATAATATCATTTCCGCCAATATCCAAGTCATTAAGCTCTATAGGCTCTTTGTTCTCAAATATATCATCAATATATTCTTTGAAATCAATAATTTGATTTGAAGAAATAATATCATCGTTGCATAAAGCCTCAGCTTTTAACAATTCTATCAAATTATAAATATTACTTTCGCCGATACTTCTTATCGTCTTTTTAATAGAAACCCTATCATCGGTAAAGTTAAAGCTTTCAAAGCCGCTCATAAGTGTTTTTACTTTTTCAATTAAATCATTTGAACAACAAAGTCTTTTCATTATTTTTATTGATGCTTCTACATTATCGGAATTGCCGTATGACTCATCAGGCTTTGAAAAAATTGCCGCCATTCTTATATGTAGAACTTTGGGTGTGTTTTTCAAAATACATAACATGTGATTTATAAAAATTTTGTTCCCTTTTCTATATTCCTTCACTAAATGTGTTTCAGGCATTAAATGAATTAGAAGATTAGTATCCAATAACATTTTAACACCTTTGGTTGGGTTCTCATTCATCAATATTCGAAACAACTCTGCATTAACTCGCTCGGGACTCACATTTACGATATTACCTGCCAATTCTTTTATGGCTGTTTTTGTTTTCGACTCCATCTGAAAATCAAGGACAGTATAAAACCTGGCTGCTCTAAGCATACGCAAACTGTCTTCCAGGAATCTTTCATTGGGATTTCCCACGGCACGCAGGATTTTGTTTTTTATATCATTTATCCCGTTATATGGATCAACCAAGCCCTTATCTTTATTATAAGCAATGGCGTTTATTGTAAAATCTCTTCGGCCTAAATCCGTTACAATACTATTTTCAAAGCGCACCCAGTCCGGGTGCCTGCCGTCTGCATAACCGCCTTCACTGCGAAAAACGGTAACCTCAATTTTTCCTTCATCTTCCGCTATTGTCACAGTGCCGTATTTTTCACCGGTTTTTATAACGTTTTTGTCCGAAAACATAGAAATCACTTCATCGGGCACCGCATCTGTGGCAATATCCCAATCTACCGGTTTTTTTTGCATTAATGAGTCTCTTATCGAACCACCCACCGCATATGCATCAAAGCCTTTTTCCTGTAATCTTTCAATTATTTTTTCCACATAAACAGGTATAAAAATCTTCACCGATAACAGCCCCTTATTGCTAAATAGCGAATTATTTCCCGGGAAATGCATTAAAATGTCATAATTAATTTTACACTAATGCGCATTTACTGTCTTATTCTTCCCGTCCTTGAATTATTTAAATGAAAACAATAAATTTATATGTAAATACTATCTATTAGAATCCATGGTCGGAGCTTTGGATGACTTCATAAAAATTTAGGTGATTATTTGAAAAAAATACTGACTTTTTTTGCTTTACTTTTTGTCTTTTTTATAGCAACCATTGCCTCACCTTATATCAATTATAATGCACAAATATCAAAAAACAAAAACATAAAAGCGAGATACGCCGAAGACACTAATCTGGGTGTAAAGTTACCTGAAAAGATTTCGGATAAGAACATTTTGGTACTTGGAATCGATTCAAGAAAAGGCGAACCCTCCCGTTCCGATGTTATAATTATTCTTAGTTTTAAAGAAGATAGAATCATATTTGTATCTATACCGAGGGATTCACAGATTTCTCTTAAAAATAAAGGAAGAATAAAAATTAATTCAGCTTATACCATCGGAGGAATCGACTTAAATAAAAAAATTGTTGAAAGCTTACTGGAAATAAAAATAGATAATTATTTAGTATTGAATTTTGACGCCATAAAAAACGGCGTTGATGCTCTTGGCGGCTTTACCGTCACTATACCAAAGGATATTAAAATAGCAGATTCGGAACTGAAAAAAAGATTTGTGCTAAAAAAAGGCACCCATAAACTCAATGGGATACAAACTTTGGAATATTTACGATATAGAAATGACGGCAAAGGAGATTTGGCAAGGGTATATAGGCAGCAGCAATTTGTGAAAGACTTACAGCAAAGCTTTCTTAAGGCAGAGAATATCCCGTTGATTCCCCGGGCTTATGTGGTTATACGCGATGACATTAAAACTGATATGAGTGCATCTGATATGGCAAATTATTTTATTCAAGGCCAGCGCTTAAAAGATAAATTCGAATATCATACCTTAGAAGGGTACGGAAAAACCATCGATAAGGTCTCTTATTTTATTCTTGATAAAGAACGACTTAACGAAATCAGGAAACTGCTGAAAAACGGTAGTTGAACGATAGTTAAACGATTGTTGAGCAGTAGTTGAACGATGGCCTAACGATAGCTTAATATTCGTTCAACTATTGTGTTATTATGTTATACATTAAACCTGAAATTGATAATGTCTCCGTCCTCAACTATATATTCTTTACCTTCCAACGTGGCAAGCCCCTTTTCTTTCACATTAGCCATGGAGCCGTATTCTTTTAAATGTCTAAACTTACACACTTCCGCACGAATAAAGCCTTTTTCAATATCCGTATGTATCTTACCCGCGGCCTTTTTGGCTATTGTGTTTTTGTTTATAGTCCAAGCCCTAACCTCATCGGGACCTGTCGTTAGAAAAGATATCAAACCTAAGTGCTCATAGGCAGTTCGTGACAGTATGTCCACACCCGATTCGATTATTCCTAAATCCTCAATAAAAATATCTCTATCCTCCGGTTCCAGTTTGCTAATCTCCAGTTCTGATTCTATGCATAACTCAATTAATGGCGTATTTACCCTCTCAGAAAACTCAGTAATTTCTTGTTTTGTGGGGTACTCGCCGGATTTTAACTGATATTCGTCTAAATTTGCAACCAGAATCATGGGCTTCTCGGATAAAAACCCAAAAGTCCTAAGATGCTCTTTTTCTTCGTCAGCTAAATCCAGGTTGTGAATCAACAATCCGTTTTCCAAGCCTTCCTTGCACTTTTTTAATACTTCAAGTTCTTGAAGGTTTTCTTTTGTAATCTTTTTTGAATTTTTTATTCTGTCGATTCTATTATCAATGACTCCCAAGTCTGCAAATAAAAGCTCCATATTTATGGTTTCGATATCACGCATTGGGTTTATGGAACCGTCAACATGTAGGACCTCCTTATTTTCAAAAGCCCTAAGTATATGTACTAAAAGATCCGCTTTTCTAATGTTATCCAAAAACTGATTCCCCACGCCTTTGCCGGTACTGGAGCCGCTGACTAACCCCGGGACATCAATAGCTTCGATATTAGCATAGGTGGTTTTTTTTGGTTTATACATCTCAGATAAAAAGTCAATCCTATCATCCGGTATTTTCGCTATACCTATATTTGCTTCCACTTTGCCCGTAGAAAACCCTGATATTTCTATATCTAAACCGGTTAGTAAATTAAACAAGGTTGTTTTGCCAACAGAAGGCAATCCTATTAAACCAATATTCATGATTGAACCGGAATACCGCATATAAATGCAGCTCCTATTTTCAGCTCCTTTATTCATATTTGAATATAATTTTATCACTTATAAGGCAAAAATTAAAGCATAACAAATAAAACGCCTCACCCTATTAGGCGAAGCGTTTTATTACCTATTATTTAATTAGGCAGTTAGGATATGTCAATTACTATCTGTTCTTCGTATTCTATAGCAACCTTTGTATTTTAGGTCGATATTTAATTAAAGTAAAAATCGTTCTTAAATTCTGAAAAGATATCACTACTTTAAATATACAGCATGTTAATTGGTTAATCGTCACACAAAAAGGGTGATTTTTTAAAAAACACCCCACCCTTTTCGGGTGGGATGTATCCTATAGTTATATTATTCTGATTTTCTTTTGTGTTTATGCTTCGGCATTATTTCTTTAATGCTTTCAGCTTGCTTCTCTGTTATCACTTTATCCTGCACCATTCTATCCACTACATTTATTTTGTTTTTCCTGTAGTTTTGCATATACTCTTTTCTTTGGGCTTCATCCATATCTTTTATTTCATCGAATACTTTTCTTTTCTCTTCTCTTTCAATTTTGAAATAATCTCTTATCTTTGTCAGTTCTTCAGTCGTAATGACTCCTCTTTCTACTAAGCCTTCCAAATTTTCATCAAACTTCTCGCATTTCGGTAAATCCGGTTTTTTATCCGGGGCGCCCGACAGACCTGTAGCAAGCATAAATGAAAAAACTATGAGCATAACAATTGCCATTCTATTTTTATTTTTTATATTCATATCAGTCTCCTTTCTGAAAATTTTTTATTTATGCTGACAATTTTATTATTGACATTTTACAAAGTTTTTTGTGATGTATCATTTGGCTTTTTTTTGTGAAAACTTGACATAAGAATGTTTTAAGCTTACTATTTTTATAATAATTAATAATCGATTGAGAAAGAAGGAAGAGATATGAGTAAGAAACCAACTAGAACAGAAGCCTTTGAGCTGCTTAAAAAATATAATAAAAGTGAAAGCCTTATAAAACACGCATTGACCGTTGAAGGCGTAATGAAGCATTTTGCTGAATTATTTGATGAACCGGATATTGAAAAATGGGCAGTTATAGGACTGGCACATGATATGGATTATGAAATGTATCCGGAACAGCATTGTGTTAAAGTTGTGGATATTCTAAAAGAGGAGGACTGGCCGGAAGATTACATAAGGGCAATTGTAAGCCATGGTTGGGGACTATGCTCTGATGTGAAGCCTGAAGAGAAAATGGAAAAAATCCTATTCACCATTGATGAGCTTACAGGTCTCATAACCGCTGCGGCACTGATGCGTCCAAGCAAAAGCGTTTTAGATTTGGAATTAAAATCTATAAAGAAAAAATGGAAAGACAAAAGATTCGCCGCCGGTGTTGACAGAGAAGTCATAGCAAAAGGCACCGAACTTTTAGATATGGATTTGAATTTTATAATTGACGAAACAATTAAGGGTATGCGCAAAGTCGCCGAAGAAATAGGTTTAAAAGGAAACTTATAAAGGGTCGGCGTAAACGCCGACCCCCATCCTAACTGTTCATATAGGAGCGCATTGGAGCAAATATATTTATCTGTATAGATAAACGGAACGGATAAATCCGTTCCCTACAAAATATCTTTAACTTTTTCGCTTTACACTTTTCGCTTTACGCTTTTCACTAAATAAGACTGTCTATTCTTCTTTGATCAAATCCGATTATGATATTTCCGTCAATATCAATTACCGGGACACCTTGTTGACCTGATTTCTTTACCATTTCCATGGCGCCGTTTCTGTCTTCTGCTACATTGACCTCTTTAAATTCAACGCCTTTATCTCTTAAGTAATCTTTTGCTTTTCTGCACCAGGGACAAGTATCGGTAGAATATACTGTTATATTCATTAAATTACCTCCTAAAATATTATTATAGACTTATAATTCGCCTCTCAATTGTCTACCCCCTACAGGTATATAGTACCACTGACTTAGCATTTAGTCAATAGTTTTAAAATAATTTTCTATTTATTTGAACAATCTTATTATTAGTATACAAAACTATTTTATCCGTTTAGGATTTCTTTCATAAGGCCTGTGTCTAAGTTTCCCCCGCTTATCACAATAGCCGTACTTTTGTTTTCAAAAACTTCCGAGCAGCTTAACACGGCGGCGACACCGACGGCCCCCGCAGGTTCTGCTATTACTTTTTCTTTTGTTATCAAATGTCTAACGGCTTCTCTTATCCTACCTTCATCAACCAATATTATATTATCAATGCAATCTTGCGCCATTTCAAAAGGTATATGGCCTACTCCCCCGATTAAAGCGTCACAGATAGAAGGCTCAGAAGGAAAATCATCGTAGCATATATTATCCTTTAGGGCTTGATACATAGCCGGGCATGCCTTTGTTTGCACACCTATTATCTTTATTTCGGGTTTAATCTTTTTAGCAGCAACAGCCAATCCGGTTATCAGTCCTCCGCCGCCTATGGGAGATAATATAATGTCTATATCAGGATTTTGTTCTAATATCTCCATTGCTATACTTCCTTGTCCGGCTATTACTTCCACATCCGAGCAAGGGTCGATAAATGTTAGTTTTTCCTTCTCTAAGGCATCCAATGCTGCTTTATGTGCTTCATCATAGTTTATGCCTACTGCTACTATTTCAGCACCGTAGTATCTTATCTTTTCGAGTTTGGACTTGGGTATAGTTTCAGGCACATAAATTTTTGCTTTTATCCCACCTAACAATTTAGCCGCATAGCTTACACCGGCACCGTGATTACCGGAAGATACTGCCATTACACCTTTGGACTTTTCATCCTCCGTCAAACTTAGAATCTTACTAAGCGCGCCCCTTATTTTAAATCCTTTTAGTACTTGCTGGTTTTCCAATTTTAAAAATATATTTGTTTTTTCACAGCTTAAAAAAATTGATCGTTCTAAAGGCGTTTTATAAATGTGTTTCTTTATATGCTTCCGTGCAATACAAATGTCATCATAGGTGACTATATCTTTTTTAGTCATTACGAATTTCACCCCTTTTGCTGTCTAATCTTAGAAATCCCCCGGAACACATATTTGCCGGGGGATATTGATTAAAATTTTTCGTAATGTACTCTGGTGTTGAATAAGTCTTCTACATCATGAGAAGGTTTTTCTTCCCCGGGATACCCTATTGCTATAATACATTCTACCTTGAGCTCATCCGGTATATCCAATGCTTTTTTTACATAATCTTCAGTACTTATATTTTCGTTATACTGTCTGTTCCTTACATGTACCCAGCAAGTTCCAAGACCCAAGGAATGAGACATAAGCTGTATTATTATTGCAGCTATTGTCGCATCTTCCACATAGGTATCTTTTCCGCCTTTTACGGTGACCGTAATGGCTAAGGACGCGTCAGCTATGAGTTTTGATGATGACCCTTCCCTGCATTGGGATAATTCTTCGAGTTTTTCTTTATTCTCTACAACTACGAACTCCCATGGTCTGTTATTACTTGATGTGGGTGAAGTCAATACGCCCCTTAAGATTGCTTCTATTTTTTCCTTTTCAACCTTTTTATCTGTAAACCTTCTAAT
>CAYXAT010000032.1:0-16480 GCA_964462065.1 uncultured Clostridiaceae bacterium
TCCACCGTAGCTACCAGCATCATCCTCTTTTCTATTTCATATTCCCCGGAAATCAGGGTTTCCAATGCAGGATACATATCGCTGGCTTCAACTTCAGTCAAAAATCCCAAATATCCTAAATTAATTCCGAAAAGCGGTACCTTATAGGGTGCCGATTGTCTTGCCACCTTAAGCAGCGTACCGTCGCCGCCCAAAACTATTATTATGTCTGACTTTTTGTAAATTTCATTTTCACCTAATCCAAGCTCCGGTTTCCCCAATCTATCGGCAATAATATCATCAAGCATAACTTTTACGTTATTCTTTATAAGCCATTTAGCAATATCTCCGGTAAGCTCCAAATTTATATCTTTTTCAACATTAGGAATAATTCCTATTTTCATTAACTGCCTCACCTTCCGGTCTTAAATTTTATAAATATTCATCAATACATTAATTTTATAATATACATAAAAATATATCTATATACTTTAGACATATTTTAATTTTTTAGTAAAAAATGAGCTTCTTTTACAATACCATTTATTCTTTCTGCTGATATTGTTTCTTCGCCGTCCTTGATGCCCAGATAAATCAAGTATTCAATATTGCCTTCCGGGCCTCTGATAGGCGAATAAGTCAACCCTTTTAACTTAAAATTAAGTTCCTTACTGATATGATTGCATAAAAAATCAATTACCTCAATATGAATAACCGGGTCCCTGACAACACCTTTTTTGCCCACCTTCTCTTTACCCGCCTCAAACTGAGGCTTAATCAGACATATTATTTCTCCGTCATCCGACATAAGCTCCTTCACCGCCGGCAACACCTTTGTTAAAGAAATAAAAGACACATCGATAGTTGCAAAGTCTAATTTATCCGACAGCATCTCAGGCTTCACATATCTGATATTGGTTCTTTCCATTACGATTACCCGGTTATCGTTCCTCAGCTTCCACGCCAACTGACCGTAACCCACATCTATTGCATATACCACAGATGCGCCGTTTTGCAAAAGACAATCTGTAAAACCCCCCGTGGATGCCCCGATATCAGCGGCTATTTTTCCGTTTACATCTATTTCAAAATATTCCAAAGCCCTGGAAAGCTTCAAGCCGCCTCTGCTTACATAAATCAGCTTGTTGCCCTTGATTTCTATATCTGCTTCTGTCGATATTTTGGTTCCCGGCTTGTCTATCTTACTTCCATCTGCAAATACAACTCCTGACATGATAAGTGCTCTGGCTTTTTCCCTGCTTTCAGCCAATCCTCTTTCAAACATCAATATATCTAATCTGACTTTGGGCTTAATCATTTTTTCCCCTCTGTTAAATCCGTATAAATATAATTTGATATGGTTTCACTGTCCAAACCGGCTAATTTTAACAGGCTTTTCTTATCACCGTGCTCTAAAATACCGTTCTTGTGTGCAAATATTTTTACATGACCGCATTTGCTTTTTGTCGCATAATACTCCAAAACGGAACCACCCATGCCTCCGTACAAAACATTGTCCTCCAAAGTATAAATAGGCAAATTCAAATCATATAAATAATCCAGCAGCTCTGTATCCAAGGGCTTTATAAATCTGATATTAGCTACTGTAAGTTCTATGCCTTTGTCTTTTAAATCCTCGTGTACCGATAATGCCGTCTTTACCATAGAGCCTTCGGCAATTATAATGGCATCTTTACCTTCTGCTAGTATTTCACCTTTACCGAAAACAACAGGCTCCTCTTTTATTTCAAATTTAGCGGCTTCACCTCTGGGGTATCTTATTGCAACAGGCATATCCAAGGTAAAGGCCAGCTCCAACATGTTTTCCAACTCAGCCCCGGATTTCGGGCTCATGACAGCTATATTAGGCATGCTCCTTAAAAAAGATATGTCAAAAAGCCCCTGATGGGTCTCTCCGTCGCTTCCCACTATTCCCGCCCTATCCACAGCAAATACAACAGGCAAATTCTGAAGACAGACATCATGCAAAAGCTGATCATAGGCTCTTTGCAAAAAGGTTGAGTACACCGCAAACACCGGTCTGTATCCGCCGGCTGCCAACCCTGCGCTAAAAGTTACCGCATGCTGCTCCGCAATGCCCACATCAAAAAACCTGTTTTTATAATGTTCAGCAAAACCTTTTAATTCGGTACCGTCAGGCATCGCTGCGGTGATTGCCAAAATTTTTTCGTTATCTCTTGCCAATTCCACAATCTTATTGCCGAATACGGCAGAATAGGATTTGCCGTTCCCATTTGATTTTTCTTCTCCGGTTTCAACATAAAAAGGGCCGATACCATGGAATTTATCCGGCTTTTTTTCCGCCGCGTTATAGCCGTTACCTTTTCTTGTAACAATATGAATAATAACGGGATGATTCTTATACTGTTTAGCGTTCTCTATTATTTTTTCCAAGGATTCGATATCATGACCGTCTATGGGCCCTAAATATTTAAAACCCAACTGTTCAAACACGATTCCTTTAACCACAAGATACTTGAGCCAATCTCTCAATTTTAAAGAAGCTCTAAACAGCGGTTTTCCTATAATCGGTGTTTTATTAAGAAAGTTCTCCATATCCCTTTTTATTTTAAAATAAATCTTGCCTGTTCTTAATCTGCCTAAATAATTGCTTAGACTGCCTACATTTTTGGAAATGGACATTTTATTATCGTTTAATATAACAATTAAGTTCGTTTTCAGACTCGCCGCATTATTGAGGGCTTCATATGCCATTCCCGCCCCCATGGAACCGTCACCGATTACGGCTACCACAGAATAATCTTCACCTTTTAAATCTCTGGTTTTAGCCAATCCCAAAGCAGCCGATATGGAGGTGCTGCTATGGCCTGTTTCAAAAATATCATGCTCGCTTTCCGAACGTTTAGGAAATCCGCTAATCCCTTTATATGTTCTCACGGTCTTAAAATCCTCTTTGCGTCCTGTGAGTATTTTATGGGCATAGCACTGATGTCCCACGTCCCAAATGATTTTATCCTTGGGAGAGTTAAAAACGCGGTGCAGCGCAATTGTGAGCTCCACAGAGCCTAAATTGGATGATAAGTGTCCTCCATTTTTAGATACCACATCAATTATGTAATTTCTTAAATCATCACTCAATTCATATAGTTCTTTATAGCTTAAACTTTTCAAATCCTTAAGGGTATTTATATCATCAAGCATTTTATACATTATTAAATCGCCCGCCTTTTATGTAAGTATATTGGCAATCACTATGCCCAGCAAAGCACCTGCCAAAACCTCCTTGGGAGTATGCCCTAAAAGTTCTTTAAGCTTTTCTTCACCCAAAGGTTTATGCTGCGCCAAATCATTGATAATAAGGTTTAAAATTTTTGCCTGATTTCCCGCAGCCCTTCTGACCCCTGCCGCATCATACATGACTATAAAAGCCAGCACGACGGAAATGGCAAAAGCCGGAGACTCCCAACCGTTTATCTTGCCCACTGAAGTAGCCAAAGACATAACGAAGGAAGTGTGTGAGCTGGGCATTCCGCCGGAACCCACAAATCGGGTCAAGTCCAGTTTCTTATCCTTGTATAAAGATAAAACTATTTTCAACGTTTGAGCGATGAACCATGCCACCATACATGAAATGAGCACTCTGTTCTGTAGTATTCCGGAAAAAAAACTCACAATTAACCTCCTAAAACTCCCTGTTTATTATATAATCAGCAAGCTCCTTAAGCAGTTTACCTTTATCCTCATATACACTTATTATCTCCTTGGCCTTAATTATCAGAGCCGATGCCAACTCCACGGATTTCTCTGCTCCGTAATATTTAACATAGGTCGCCTTATCGCTGTCTTTATCTTTGCCAATACTTTTCCCTAATTTATCTCTAGAACCCTTGACATCCAAAACATCATCCGTGATTTGAAATGCTCTCCCCATTAGATAACCAAATTCATTAATTCTCCCGATATCCTCTTCTTTTGCCCCGGCAACCAATGCTCCTGCCGTTAAAGAGACTTTGAGAAGAGCTCCTGTTTTTCTGTCATGAATTTCTCCAAGCCTATCTAAAGTTATTTCCTTATTTTCATAAAATAAATCCATGGCCTGACCGCCAATCATACCTGCAACACCGGCAGCTTTGGCAATCTCCTTTGCCGCCCTTATGTATTCCGGCTTTTTATAATTTAAAATTATATCAAATAGGATTTCATATGCTTTATTTAATAAAGCATCACCGGCTAAAATAGCAAACCCATCACCATAGATTTTGTGATTTGTCGGTTTGCCTCTTCTGTAATCGTCATTATCCATAGCAGGCAAATCATCATGTATCAGGGAATAGGTGTGAATGAGCTCTATACTGCATGCGAAGGGCATTATTTCATCTATCGAACCGCCGAAAAGTTCACAGGACATAATAGCCAAAATAGGCCTAAGCCTCTTTCCTCCTGCGAACAGACTGTAAGCCATAGCCTCATATACCACAGGGGTATTGCAATCATCACAGAGGTGCTTTTTTAACGCATCTTCTATCAGCGCCTTTTTCTCTGCCATAAACCCTTGTAAATTCATTACTGTTCCTCTTCCAAAGTACTGATTTCTTTATAAGTATCCTCTTCTTTTGTGAGCATTACTATTTTACCTTCGGCATCTTCCAATATCTTATTGCAATACTGAGACAAGGCAACGCCTTCTTCATATGCCTTCAATGCTTCATCAAGATTCAAATCGCCGTTTTCAAGACTGTCTACTATTCCCTCCAGCTTCTCCATGGCCTTTTCAAAGCTCAGATCATTACTCATAACAATCCCCTTTACATTTTGATTTAACAGTTGTTAAAATATTCCCATCCTTCAGAAAAACCCTAATATCATCGCCTTCTGATATCTGCCCGACAGATGTCACCAAAAGTCCGTCCTTTTCTTTTTTAATATAGGAATAACCCCTCAGTAAATTCGAAGCGGGGTTTAATATGCTCAATTTTTCTATGTTTTGTTGCAGATTGTCTCTATTATTTTTAACATAACCCAGTATATTATCACTAAGTTTATCCTTTAATATCTCCAGAGTTTGCCTCAGATTAATTACTCTTGTTTCTATATTCCTGAAGGAATAGCTTTTAGCAATATTATCGAGCCCGGTTCTTTTATCCTTTATATAAGATAATATACCTAAATATATCTGACTGTCTATTTTTTTTATATAAGTTTTCAACTGTTGCAGCTCCGGCACCACCAGCTCCGCAGCTGCGGAAGGAGTGGCTGCCCTGATATCCGCAACAAAATCGGCTATGGTATAATCCGTCTCGTGCCCCACCGCCGATACCACAGGAATACGTGAATTATATATAGCCCTTGCTACAATTTCTTCGTTAAAAGCCCACAGCTCCTCAATGGAGCCGCCGCCTCTGCCTGTTATAATAACATCTATATTTTCCAGACTGTTAATATAACTCAACCCTTTGGCAATCCCCCCGGGAGCACCGGGACCTTGAACGAGCACGGGATACAGCCAAATATTAATATTCGGATTCCGTCTCTTTGCAATGGAAATAATATCTTTGACAGCTGCTCCGGTGGGCGAGGTTATAACCGCCACATTTCTTGGATAAAAAGGCAACGGCTTCTTGTTGTTCTTATCAAACAAGCCTTCCTCTTGCAGCCTTTCCTTCAGCTGCTCAAAAGCTTTGTATAATTCCCCGGTTCCCTCCAAAATTAAGCTTTCGGAATACAACTGATATTGGCCGTCTCTTTCATAAATGGAAAAATAACCTCTGACAACGACTTGCATGCCTTCTTCCGGTCTGAATTTCACCTTTGACAAACTGCTCCTAAACATGACACATTTTATGCGGGAGAACTTGTCCTTCAATGTGAAATACGCATGACCGGACGTATGTATTTTAAGATTGGAAATTTCACCTTTTACATAAATATATGATAAAAATAAATCCTTTTCTAAAAGGAGCTTTATATAAGTATTTACTTCCGAAACCGTGAAAACCTTTGCTTTTTCCATCCCTACCTCCTAAAAAAAGCATGTCCAAATTACCGCTGGATGACTCGTATATCTATGGCTTGAACTCTCTAACAATTTTGCCTAAAACTCCGTTTATAAAGCTTCCGGAATCATCGGTACCGTATTCTTTGCCCAATTCTACAGCCTCGTTTATCGCCACGCTGTCCGGCACATCATCTCTGTAAAATATCTCATAAACAGCCAATTGCAATATTGCCAAATCCGTTTTTGCAATTCTGTTCATTTTCCAGGATTTCAAATTTTCCTCTATAATCTCATTAATTCTGTCTATATTCTCTATAACACCCTTTATCAAATCCGTAAAAAAAACCCTATCATTATCATTGATATCCGTAAATAAACTGATATCGTTTTCTTCTTCATCAAACCAAAGAATGGCATCCTCACGGAAAGCCTCTTCCACCGTTTTATTAAAATCCGGTTCCTCTAAAAAACTTCTGGTATATAAGGCTTTAAAAACGCCTTTTCTGACTGTTCGCCTGCTCATAGGCCCTCCCGTATTTTGAATATTGGAATCAAACTAACCCTCTGATTCTATCAGAGGGTTAGAATAAGCCGCTATTCTTCTTTAGCTTCTTTTTCTATATTAACACCCTGTATATGAATATTCACATCAACAACACTCAGGCCGGTCATTGTTTCCACAGCCTTCTTCACATTTTCTTGCACCTGCCATGCAATATCCGGAATTCTTACACCGTATTCAACAACTACATATAAATCAATAGCGGTTTCTTTCTCACCGACTTCAACTTTTATTCCTTTTGTCGGGTTCTTCTTTCCCAACATTTCAGTGATGCTGTCCGCAATACCGCCGCTCATTCCGATAATTCCTTTAACTTCTTTTGCAGCCAGCTCTGCGATTGTAGCCACTACATCATCCGCAATCCTAACACTGCCGTATTCTTTGATAGTATTATCGTTCTGCAAACTTTGCACCTCCAATTTCTATCATTTTTCTATATGTATTATAACAAATCAATACTTCGTTTACAAACATAACTAATCTTTCTTCATTATTTTTATGTTGTTAGCTCCCAACTTGGTTTTCCTCATTACTATATCCTGAATTTGCGCTATGTTTGTAGGATTCAGCTCATTTGCTTCGACTAATACAGTTACGGAATCATCCGTCAGGAAAACCAAAGCATCCTTGAAGCCCCGGGCAATAATCAAATTTTCGATAATCATCTCTTTCTCAGTCAAAGCGACGATTTTTACTATTTCCTCCTGGGCAAGAGTCTTAAAAGTCGGTTCGGCTCTTTCGCTTTCAATTATATTCTGCCACATATCATATTCTTTACTTCTGTTTTTATCCCTTTCAATCCTGTATTCGGTAAAAAAAGTAGAACTTTCTTTAGATAATTCCTCATCAATTTGACTTTCAATAATACTTAAGCTGCCTTTATTATCAGATTGAATGATTTCTTGACTATCAAAATCCATTGACATATCGTCATCAAAGTCCAAATCAAATGTTTTATACCTTGAGCTGACAAATACATTATATGCATAACCCACAATAAATAATATTAAAACAAGAGAACATATGGAAATTGTTTTCCTGTTTATATTAAACTTCATTTAAACCCCTCCCATATTATTTAGTTTCCAAAACCATAACCCTATATGCAGGAATATCCAAAACCGTTTGAACGGCATCCGTAAGTTTACGCTTCACTTTTACATCCTTTGCTCCTTCAGCAACAACGATTACTCCTTTTATTTCCGGATTTATTTCTTTTGTTACAACTGCCTTTGAATTGCCCCCCTGTTCGTTTACCGTCACTGTCTTATCATTGGTTACCAGCTCATTTATAACCCTTGTTCCTCCGTCATTGTCCTTTTCGTTTGTGATCTTATCATTTTTTGATTTGTCTTTGTCCATAATCAATTCTTTACTGCTCTTATACGTAATCATCACCGAAACTTTGCCTGCGCTGTCTATCTTGCTAAGTATGTGAGCCAATTGTTTTTCAATATTTTCTTCATATTCATACGCTCCATAAGTCCGCTCATCAATGGCCTCGGCCTCTTTAACCTCACTAATGCCTCCCTTGCTCTTTAATTGAATATTACTAAAAAAATTAGCCGCAATAACTAAAGTTATTCCCAAACACAGCAAAACCATCAGATTTGTCAATAATTTTTTGTTATTGTATGCCTCCAGTTTTTCCTTCAGCCAATCCGGTATCTTCAATTCATATCCCCTCCGTTATCTACAGTAAAATCAACTTTTATATTATCCTTGTCTATGGGAAGAAGTTTAGTAATTACGTTTTTTAAATCCTCTGTATATGTCTTTTCACTGAAATTATATTCGTTTTCGTCCTTATTAATTACTTTTTTACTGTCAAGTATATGGACTTTTTTAATCTTTTCTATATTTGAGCTGTCTAAGTTTTCATGTACCGTAATTTCCACTTGTCTTACCATGGCTAAACCCGGAGTGTTTTTGTCATCGGTATCTATTCGCACATCAATTGAGCTTTCTTCTACTTTCAGCTCCCGTGACGCGGCATCAAGAATCATTTTTTTAATATAGTCTTCATATAGGGATACGGCCTTTTCTTTTTGATATGTACTCAAAGCTTCCACATCCATTTCATAACTGTCCGTTTCCAAAAACGCAGCCGTTTCTATGTATATATCTTCAAAATTGGAGCTGATACTTTTTATGCCCAGCAAAGGTTTAATAATGATTAAAATCACTAAAAGTCCTATTATTACTTTTATATACTGTTTAACATTACCGTCCGGCAGCAGGATATCGGAAATCAATAAAAAGAATATAACAACAACTATATTCATTACCCATATTTTTAAAATTTCAACCATAGATCATTCACCTACTTAATCATGATTGTCATATTGCCGATACCCATTATTATAGTTATGGCGATAAAAAATAAAACTCCCACAGAAGCCATACAACATAGTAAAACAAAAACCGAATTGCTGATATCATTCAGGCTTTGTACCAGCCCGTCATCGATTATAGGCTGTATCAAAGCTGCACCCAGCTTATAAGATAAAAACACCGCCAAAATCTTTATTACGGGCAAAATCATTATAAATACAAGCATAAGCAGGCCTACTATGCTGACACCGTTTTTAATAAGTAGAGTGCAACCTATAATCGTATCCAAAGCCTCGGACAAAAAGTCCCCTATAATGGGAATGAAGTTGTCCACGGTGAACCTTGCCGTTTTAGCCATAACCCCGTCAACACCGGATGTCGCTACACCCTGTATAGTTACGACACCTGTAAATACAGTCAGGATAATTCCAAGCAACGCTATTGCTATTCCCCTGATCAAGTCCGCCAATTTTGAAATACGGATTTTATCTGATATGTTACTTATGATTGACAAAATGGATGAAAAAATAACCATGGGAATAACCACGTTTTTAATAAAAGTGACGATAACGGTTAAAGAAGTAAAAACTATGGGCTGCAGCAGAGCCGAGGATGTTATGCCGCCTATGGACAGCAGCAAAGTAATCAAAATAGGAAGCAGTGATTGCATGGAAGTAACAATCAAGTTTATGGTATCGATACAGGTCTTGCTTACCACACTGAAGCTTTGCATAGCCAAAATGATTATCATTATATAGCAAATGCTGTAGGCTATCCTTCCCACGGATTCGCTTTGAAAACCGCTGTGCAAATTCTGAAATACGGCACAAAAAACCGACAGAATAATTATTTTCCCCAATAAAGTAATGCTTACCATAAGCTCCGCCGCAGCGAACCGACCGATGTTGCTTATTAGTTCTTTCGTACTGAAAGAAGTGCCTTTACCAAAAGAGGACTTAATAACATCCTTTATGCTGAGCCTGGGTAAAACATTTTCACTCTCCATACTGATTCTGTCGGCAATAGATTGCATCTGTTCAATTTCAATTAATTCCATCTGTTCATCCAACAATGCCCCCAAACCGTCACAATGTACTATACCAATGCTAAAAATAACTATTAATAAAACAAAAATTATTCTCTTCAATTTTATTCATCCTTAAGGCATTATTTTTATAATGATATCGAAAAGGGCGGCATAAATGGGAATCGCCAAAACCATAATCATCACTTTCCCCGCAAACTCTACCTTGTTTCCAATGGATACCTCTCCGGAGTCCTTGCAGATTTGGGCGCCGAATTCCGTTATATAAGCTATGGAGATAACCTTTAAAATGATGGTAAAGTACATTATGTCTATCTCCGCTTTTACGGAATAAAACTTCAAAACAGTCAAAACCAAACTCAGTTTATTTAGCACCGCAATAAAAATGATTAATCCTGTAACAATGCTTATTTGCATGGCAAGCTCAGGCTTATATTCCTTTACCATTATTGCAATTACCGACGCTACTATTCCCACTGCGACAATTTGAAATATATCCATGGGAGCACCTATAATTGAAACATTGTCCTGACAGTGTCAAACAATTGGCTTATGAGACCGATAACCATCATAAGCACAACAACAAGGCCGGTTAAAGTAGTCATCATAGCCATCTCGTCTCTCCCGGATCTGATTAAAACATTATTCAAAACTGCAATCACTATACCGATGGCTGCTATTTTAAAAATCAAATTGACATCCATAAAAAAACCCCCTTAAATCAAAACTATATATATTGCTATTCCCAATAGAAATCCCAGGCTTCTATACATGCGTTCGTTCTTTTTTTTGTCATTCTCCGCCGACTCCTCATGATGGGACAGCTCTGCGTACAACAAATTAAAATGCTTTTTCTGGTCCTCTATGTCGGATTTGCCGATTACCTTGCCTATACTTTTTATCAGCCCTAAATCCGTCTTATTTAAACACGGCAAATCCAAATGTCCCTCTACTGCATCATTCCAGGCTTCCTCCATTGAAAAAAACTTTCTTTCTAAAATATTTTCTGAAATTTTAAGAAAAAAATCTGACCAGGGCTTCTCACTTTTGACACTTATGTTCTGAAGCGCATATGGCAACGGAGTGGTGCCATAAATAATTTCCGTCTCTAAAAGCTGCATGGAAAACCTGAACTTTTTCAGCATTTTCGGCCTCATGCCGTATTTATTTGATAAAAGAATACCTATAAGACCACTGGAAAATATAATTATAAGTCCGCCTATAAGTTTCATTATCATCTTCGAATCACTCCGTTTTAAATAATTGGTTCCTTTTATCATCATAGATGCCTTCTACCGTCCCAACACCTTGGCTTCTGCCTAAAATGATGATTCTCTCGAACAGATTTTCATGTATTTTCTTTAGCTCGATTCTCCTGTATAAATCCTCGATACCCCTACCGTGCATTGTGGCTATAATTTTTACCCCTGCGTTAACCGCATCAAGCAGTGCATCCGCATCTTCCGGTTTGCCTATTTCGTCCGTTGCAATCACTTCCGGCGACATAGATCTTATCATTACGATAATACCCTTGGCTTTGGGACAGGCGTCAAGAACATCTGTTCTCAACCCCACGTCATTTTTCGGCTCTCCCATAAAACACGCTGCCAATTCAGACCTTTCATCCACCAAGCCTATTTTCTTTCCCTTTATCCCCTCTTCGTCAATACCGTTGCTCAGCTGCCTCACCATGTCCCTGAGCAATGTTGTTTTACCGCATTGAGGCGGAGAAACTATGAGAGTATTGTACATAGTCCCCGAATCGTCAATAACATATTTGATGACCTTAGAAGCAACGTCCAACACGGCTCTCGCCACACGATAATTAATAAAGCTTATGTCCCTTATGGTCTTTATATTACCGTCCTCTATAATCGCCCTGCCTGTTATTCCTATTCTGTGGCCTCCGGGAATTGTTATATAACCGTTTTTTAACTCCTCCCTGTAAGAATATACGGAGAACCCCTGGATGATCTCAGCAGCTTTGCTTATATCGCTTTTGGTAACAATATAAGCGGAGCGATGATTTTTCATTAGCATGCCGGTCAAATCAACATAAGAGTCCCAACCGTCTCCGCATATCATAAGCGGCTTTCCCAGCCTCAGCCTGACTTCCTCCAAGGAATTTCGGGTATCCTTGGGAAGGGAGCTTATGATGCCTTTGACAATAGGGGGCATGAAGTTCAATATTTCGTCTAAGAATTTATATGCATTCATGTTTGTCCTCTCCTTAAGTATATTTTTTACTTACTAATAATATGACAAACACAACCGTAAAATAACGTGCATAAAAAAAACTCCCGAGCTATTTACAACTCGAGAGTTTTTTAATACTTATTATTATTCTTCTTCGCAATTACATCCGCTGTGACAGCATTCATGAACTGTATCGATCACCTCATGACAATTGGGACATATTACTTCTTTACCGCTGTCCAAAAGTTCTTCGTCTAAGTAAACATATTCTTTACAATGAGGACATTCAACTTCCACATAATCGTAGTCATCAAAATCTTCATCGTCGTAATCATATTCGTCATCTTCAAATAATTCGTCTTCCACATCGGATAAATCTTCGTCAATAGCCTCCACGTATTCATCTAATTCTTCCTGATATTGACTAAGTTCATTTATTGCATCCGCAAAATCTTCCAAAATATCAACAATATTTACTATAACCTTACCTTCTTTAGAATCTTCTTCGATTCCTAAACCATCAACTAAGCCTCTTAAGTATGCAACTCTCTCATAAAGAAATTCCACTTTATTCATCTCCTTCTTTTTACTTTTATTATTATTCCACTAAAGCCTTTCCATATACTCCCCGGATCTGGTATCAACCCTGATTCTGTCACCGGTATTAACAAACAAAGGTACGTTGATTACCACTCCGGTTTCTAATGTTGCAGGTTTAGTAGCACCCGTTGCCGTATCTCCTTTTACTCCCGGTTCGGTATGAGTTACCTCCAATTCTACAAAGTTCTCAGCCTCAACTGAGAAGGCCTCACCTTTATAAAATTTAATGATTGCTGTATCATTAGGTTTCAGATACATGATAGCCTCTTCCACCTGAGACTTATTCAGCGGTATCTGCTCATAGGATTCATTGTCCATAAAGTAGTACAGTTCGCCGTCATCATATAAATACTGCATTACTTTTCTTTCAATATGGGCCTTCGGAAACTTATCCGACGGGTTAAACGATTTCTCTATAACAGATCCGCTTTTAATGTTTCTTATTTTTGTTCTGACAAAAGCAGCGCCTTTACCCGGCTTAACATGCTGAAAATCCACTATAACATATATTTGGCCTTCCATTTCAAAAGTATAACCTTTTCTGAATTCACTTGCCGACAGCATATAATTGTCCTCCTTTATCACAATTATAGTTCTATTAATTCCTTTGGAGATTTGCTTAAAACAATAGGACCATCATGACCTACCACAACTAAATCTTCAATGCGCACTCCGCCAAAATCCGGAATATAAATCCCGGGCTCATCCGTCACAACCATATTTACCTCCAACGGTGTTTCCCCAAATTGGGATAGCCGCGGCTCTTCATGTACCGCTAAACCCACACCGTGGCCCAAACCGTGACCGAAATAGTCTCCGTAACCCGCATCCTTTATAATATCACGAGCTACTTTATCTATATCTTTGCCCAAGACTCCCGCTTTGATATGTAATAAAGCCTCCGTCTGCGCTTTAAGCACTACATTGTATATTTCCCTTTGCTTCTCATCAGCTTTACCTACAACTATTGTTCTTGTCATATCCGAACAATAACCATTATATACACAACCATAGTCCAAGGTCAATAAATCCCCGGAATTAATTATTTTATCCGTAGCCATACCGTGGGGCAGCGATGACCTCCATCCGGAAGCAACTATGGAATCAAAAGACAGCTTCGAAGCACCGTTTTTCTTCATGAAAAATTCCAATTCAAGCCCAATATCCTTTTCCGTAATCCCCGGCTTTATATATCCCAAAAGATGTTCAAAAGCCTTATCTGCTATACTTGCCGCCTTTTCTATATATTCCAATTCTTCACTGTCTTTTATTATTCTTATATTGCCTTCAGCCTCTAAAAGAGGTACTAATTCAACATCGTATAATTTGTTCTTTAATTTGTTATAGAAATTAACAGTCATATAGGAATCTTCATAGGCTAATTTCTTTATATTATACTTTCTAATCACATCTGCCAAATAGTCTTCTACGGGATTCTTATTTTCAATAATTTCAAAACCTTTGCACTCAAGCCCCGCTTGATTTACGTATCTGAAATCCGTTACAAACCCCATTTTATCCTTGCTGATTATCACATAACCCGTGGAGCCTGTAAAACCGCTTAAATACCTCCTGTTATACGGGGAATATACAATTATACCGTCTGCATTGAGCGAATCAATTATATTTCTGGCTCTTTCTATTCTTCTAACCAAATGTTAGCCTCCTTTTGTAAAACTCTTACTATATATTAACATAACAAAAACAGTATGAACAGGCATATAATTCTCTATTCTGCAATAATTATTCAATATTTTTACTGCTTATTTACCTTTATAGCCTTCGCATATTGTATTTTTAAGAAGAATCCTCCCGGTGCCCGGAACCACAGTTATTTCACAATACTTTTTCGATAGCTCATCAAAAACACTGACAGTCCCGCCGCCGTTTGAAGGCGAACCGCTATATGCAAAGCTTACAGTATTATCTTCAAAATTGTTATTTAGTTTAAAGCCCGGATTCAAATATATCTTTTCTTTAATTTTTGAACCCTCTCTGATACTATATGAATATTTATCAAAAACAATCTTTAAATTGGAATCTCCCTCAGTCATAGTTAAATATTTGATTTTCCTTAAGTCATCTCTTAAAACCTTTGAATCCGCCAATAGGTAATGTGGCTGCCTGTCATATTTTAAAATTACCATAGAAAGCAGCAAGCTTAAAAAACCTATTGTTACTATCAACTCCACAATAGTAAACCCTTTATTGTTTCCTTTTAACATTACAGCCTCCCGGGTTTATTCCTGAAGCAATAAGCATTTTCCACCACTGCTTCGTCGTCAGTCAATAAAAAGTTGATTCTGATTACAATACCGTTGGCTTCGGCATATATAGCATCGGCAGGCATGGGCTCTACCTCTATGGTCTTGATATAATCCCCTATTTCCACGGTGCCGGTACCTGATAAACCGGTTTTATATAGTAGTTTAAAACCGTATTCAGTCATTTTTGAAAGATTAAAAACATATCCTGCATACGTGTGACCTGTAGGATTTTTAAAAACTATTTTGTTTATTTTGACCGGGGAAGAGGTGTGCATCATATCCTTCTTAGCCGTATCTTCCAAGTAATGTATTCCCTCAGCTTCAATTATTTTGTTTTCAATAAAGGCAAGAATAAATAGCCCCTGCTGCTGCAACTCAACCTTTCTATCCAAAGAACGACAAACTTTTATCTTGCCTATAAACAAAGATGTTGACAGTGATACAATGCTGCTGAGTATTGCCATTGTTATCAAGGTTTCTAAAAGAGTAAACCCCCGGTTACTTCTCTTCGCCTTTCTCATCCGTCTTACCTCACAATTACCCGACTCTCCCTTTGTATCAAGTCATTGGCTGTAATAAAACCGGCTCCGCAATCGGGCAGTAAAATATCAAAGGATAAAGCAATGCTTTTTGTAATCTTATCTTCTTCGTAAGTTGATTTAATAGTTACTTCTAAATGTTCCAATATTCTATTAACCTTTATTTCCTCCAGTTCAACCTCTATTTTCGGATATACACCGTCCGAAATATAGTTATCCTTATCCTGTAGTAAAGCCTTTAAACTGATTCTTCCACCACACCTATCTGATTTACCCTGCACAATATCGGAAAACACTGAATTGATTTCACTTGCTGACAACCGTTCTTCCGTAACTTCTTCCCATTTCTCCAGGCTTTCCAATGCAGAGGTCAAAAATTCAATTGTTAGGGCATAAGCCTCCTCCAAACCTGATTCAGCATGATAAAAAGCTTTTTTGACCTTGCTGTTAACCTTCTTCATCTTATAATCCATCATAACAGTAGATAAAAGAGCAGTGGAAGTAACAATCAATACAGTATTGATAATCAGGACAAAAACTAAAATAGCGCCTTTGTTGCTACGTACTGCTTTCAAGGGCGCTTTCCCAATTATCTATAAATTTATAGCCTTCTATTCTTTCCAAAGACTTCTCTTCTTTCAATACCTCCACCATAACTCTTATCATGCTGCCTTCATACTCTTCTACTTCTTCAACCTCCGTAATTATTATAAAGTCTTCCGATTCAGCAATTTCTTCGCCCAATTTAATCATCGGAGATGCTTTCAGCCTTTCATAAAAACTTTGAGCCAAAAGTGTCGCTTCAAACTGTTCCTTTGAATCTTTATATGCTTTAATCTCGGCAGTAATCATTGTTGTTAATGCCAAATCCAATATTCCTAAAATTGCAATGGAAAAAAGGACTTCAATCAAAGTAAAACCCGATGAATTATGTCTCTTCATTGCCGCACTCCAAAAATCTTTATGTAATAATTATAAGAA
>CAYXAT010000033.1:0-15282 GCA_964462065.1 uncultured Clostridiaceae bacterium
ATAAAAAAACACGGTTTTTAAAATACGTTGCCGAAGAATATCTAAACATTGTACAAGCTTCGATTCTCACACTGCAAACAAAGCATTGCAGTGCATAATCTTAGTAATTCTATTTATACGATATGGCTAATAACATTTTATTATTATTTAAAGGGAAATCATCGTTATTCATAGAATTATTAACAGACGTAATTTATGAGGTGTTCATTAATGCGAGATGATGATAAATTAATAGGATATTTATTGATAGCTTTATCAGCTTTCTGTTTTTCTTTAAACGGAATAATCAGTTCATTTCTATTTAAGAGCGGAATAAAAACTTATGACTTGATTATTATGCAAAATATATCCCAGATATTTATTTTGCTAATTTATTTTTCTTTTAATAAATTAAAAGACTTAAAAATCACAAAAGAAGACTTAAGAATCATCAGTCTTCAGGGGCTATTTGCCAGCACTCCAACTGCAGTTTTCTATTATATAGCGATACAAAGAACGAATACATCAATAGCATGTTTACTATTGTTCACCAACCCTATATTTGTTACTCTGTATTATATAATATTTGAAAAACAAAGAAACAATATGAATAAAATCATAGCCGTAATTGTTGTGTTCGTCGGAAGTGCCCTTGTTTTAAATGTCAGTCCCAAAAACTTTTCTCATATAAGTGTTATCGGTATTACAGCCGGCATATTATCCAGTGTTTCTTATGCATTCTATAATGTTTATGCCGATAAAAAATTGAGGAAATATTCACCTGGTGTTATACTGTTTTATTGCACCATCGTTGTCTTTCTTATTATCTCCACAATAAATGTAAATTTTTATTTCAGATTACGAGAACTGGACTTTCAAATGCTGAAGTTTGCACTACCTGTATCCACCATAGCCAATATTCTGCCTGTTGTACTTTTATATACGGGGATAAAAAGAATAGGAGCTCAATCCGCTTCAATCGTTGCAACGGGTGAGGTCCCATTTACTATCGTCCTGTCTTTTTTAGTTTTAGGTGAAACTCTCAGTTTAATACAGGTATTCGGAAGTATATTAATTGTGGGTGCTATACTTTGCTTGACCTTGATGGAAGAGTAAGGAGCCGGCTTAAACTTTTTCTTCTTCCACATCTTCGTCACTTTTTGTTACACGAATTTTCGTTATTCTTTTATCTTCCACTTCTTCTATACGAAATCTGATACCATCGAATTCTACCTCGTCTCCCACTTCCGGCATCTTCCCGGATAGGCTTAGAACCATTCCGCTTATAGTATCAAACTCCAAATCATCTTCAGGAAGATCTAAACTCATTATATGATTCACTTCATCCAGACTGAGCATACCGTTTACTATATAGGTTTTATCGTCTATTTGCTCAAATTCCAATACTTCATCATCATACTCGTCAAATATATTACCTACTATTTCTTCCAGCAAATCTTCTATGGTTATTAGACCGGCTGTCCCACCATATTCGTCGATAACAATAGCCATATGATTCTTGGATTTTTGCATATCTCTAAAGAGTTCATCTATCTTTTTATACTCTGAAACATAATTAGCATCTCTTATTATATCTTTTAGAGAAATCTCCAGTTCCCCGTCCTTCCTTATAATACCAAATAAGTCCTTTACATATAATATTCCTATTATGTTATCTATAGTATCCATATAGACGGGAATCCTTGAAAAATGCTCTTCGACTATTATATTCAGTATTTCTTCCATTTCGGCGTTAATGTTGATAACAATCATATCTGTCCTTGGTGTCATGACTTCTTTGACAATGGTGTCATCAAACTCAAATATGCTGTTTATCATTTCCGTTTCCGTTTCTTGTATTATTCCTTTTTCCTCACCTACATTTATCATCAGTCTGATTTCTTCTTCGGTGATTTGTTGGCTATCGTACTTTATTGAACCACCCAACAATTTCACAACCAGGTTAGTCGTACTTGTTAAGAGCTTTACTATGGGATAGGCTAATTTCGATACGAATGCCATAGGTCTGGCGGCAAAAAGGGCGATTTTATCTGATTTTTGCAAGGCCATTCTCTTTGGTACCAGTTCGCCCAGGACCAAGGTAATGTATGCTACTATAACGGTAATTATGATAAAGGAAATAGTGTCAGCGAATTGATTCAGCACTATTATATTTGATTTTTTTAATACTTCTCCAAATTTGACGGCCAGTGTTTTTGCACTTAAAGCACTGGCAAAAAAGCCTGCCATGGTTATGCCGACTTGAATTGTTGCAAGAAATTTGCTTGGTTCCTCCAAATACTTATTCACTATATTGGCAGATTTATTACTTTTTTCTAACAGTGGTTTTATCTTCGATTGCTTCACGGACAGTATGGCTATTTCAGAGGCGGCAAAAAACGCATTTATGCTTATCAATAAGATTATAAAAAAAAGCTGCGCCCACAGGTCACCTTCCATTTAATATATTCCCCCCAAAATTTACTTAAGTATATTATATAGTTATAATCTTTATTCATCAATAGTAACAAAATAATATCAGGCAATAAGCATGCCCAATTATTCCAAAATATATTAATTCATAAATGCATTTATCAGATCAGGCAGACCGGAAAAACCCTGTTCAAAAATACGGGAAAATAAGTCTTGTTCAAAACCTGCCATAAATATGATAAAAAGTATAATAATAAATATCATATCACACTTTTTTTCAATTATTAAAACCAATATTAAAGCTATCAGCAAAATATCCTCAAAAGCCATCTTTTCTCTTATATTATCAAGGACATCAGACAGATTCATTTTATTTTCCTACCTTTAAACCGAGTTTCTCCGCGATTATTAATAAATTCACTGCTTTTACGCATTCATCGATAATCTTTTGCCTGCCTTCCGACATAAAAGGTCTAATTGAATTGAGCAAATTTATACGGCTATCGTTTTTATTGCCGGCACCTACTTTGTTTATTGCAGTATTTAAGAATGTCTCATTTAATAAGCCGGCAAATGGATTTTTATCATCATTTTTTACTTCATTTTTTTTTTGGCCGCCTGCGGTTTTTAAAAAAATACCCATCAGCTCATTTTGAAGTCCATCATAATCGTTATTCTCCAACATATTTTTTATCCTGTTACTGGCGGCATCATTGGTACCCCGGCTGTCTAAGTATTTTAACAGTTCATCTTTCAATCCGGATATATCTCCCTCATTGATTTTATCTTTTATATCCTTACTGATATTCGGATTTTTGTCTATTTCATTCATCAAAACGTTTTTTACATCTTCTTCATTTATTTTATCCAAATCTATATTAGGCATTTTATTTTTGAACCTGTTTTTTATCTCTTCACTGTCAAAGTTGCTTTCACTTTTATTGTTCCTTCCATAGCCCATGTTATAACCTCCACAATCAAATTAATTTATGCCGACACAATATAACCTTCTTCTTTCTTTTCTTTTTTCATATTTTTTGCTTCTATAGATATTGCTTTCTTTTTCTTTTTGCATATTTATTTTCTTGATGCTTTCATCTTTGGGGAGATTGAATATGAATAAAAACAACATCATCAGAATAAATTTTTCATCAAATCTTTCTTTCATAAATAATTCTCCCATAAGATTTTTTATTCTTACTTTTATTCTATTCCAAGCGTTTTATTTAGTTACATCATAAAAAAGTTGCTTAGCAACTTTTTTTGTCGGTGGACTATAGCAAATTTATAATAATATTCAATTTTTTATTAAATAAAACATTTTGCCCGGCATAAAGCCGGGCTTTTCATTTAGCACCTTGGTCTGCGTCTGCAGCAGCAGCAATATAATGCTATTAATATCCACATCCATGTGCAATCATCGCCAACACCGCCGCCTCCGCCCGGTCCTATAATGCTTCCTAAAACATTACCTACATCATTAAATGCCCCACAACAATAGAGAATTAAAAGGATCCAAATCCAATTTGAGCCAAAAATTCCGGCTGTTGGTTGTTCACCACCACAACATTGTGCCATTCCCATATTTACACCTCCTTAATGGGTTGTTCATCTTTCCCACTTTTATATTATGTACATGTATAAAAAGTGTTACAAAAAATAATAAAAAAACGCCCCTCAGGACGTTATTATTTTTTATTATTTTGCTTATATAAATATGATTTCTATTCCACAGCTAAGTGGGAATTCTCATATGCCTAACTTTGATATAAGGCAAAGGCCTATGATCTTTCTTGCCGTTTTCTATATCCGTAATCTGTTTGGAATAATAATCACAGAGATAGTTGCCTTCATCTACTTCTTTTAGTTTTTTCCACCCAAGCAATGCTTCTTTATATTTACCGCAATTATATGCTGCCGTAGCTGTGTAATGTATATATTGAGGATTATTTTTATCAAACCTTAGAAGCTTTTTGTAGGCTGCATAGGCTTCTTTATGCCTATTAAGACATGCGAAGGTATCGGCAATTTTATAAGCGTAATCTTCGTTGTCAATGGCAAGTTTTTTCAATGTTCTTATTTGCCTCTCCAGCAAGCTGCTTTTGCCCAACTTATTAAAATATATGCAAAGATTGCTGTTTGCGTGAACACTCATGGGATCGCTTTCGATCACCTGTTGTGCAAGCTCTATAGCTTTATCCACTTCCCCCAAATAGTAATATGCCAAAGACAGGTTGTTTTTAGCCGGCAACGCATTAGGAAGCTTATCAACCACTTCTTTAAAAGATTTCAAAGCTTTTTCATATTCCTTTTTTTCCAAAGCTTTTATACCCGTTGCCTCAACCTTATATACTCTCTCCAATTCTTCATCGTCCAAATCATTATTTGCTTCTCTTATAATGTTAAGCATCTCCACCATATTTTCCGCTTCATCCGCAAATTCTCCATAAGGCGCCATTTTTATATACTTTTCAAAATAGTATAGAGATTTTTTAATTTTTTGAACTTGCAGGTAATTACATCCCAAACCGAAATAACATTCTTCATAATCAGGATCAATATTATTTATTATCTTTAAAAGAATTTCCGAAGAACGGTCAATTTGCCCCAATTCGGATAAAAACCCTGCATAACTGAACAGTATTAAGCTGTCTTTTGGTTTTATCTTTGCAGCTTTTTCAATGTATCGCAGCGCTGATTTCAGCTGTCCGCTTTGTTGATATTTATAGCTGAGATCAAAATAAAAATCAGCACCTCTTTCAAATGGAATCACATTGCCCGTCTTCATAAACACACCACCTAACATAATCAGCAATCAATTTATTTCTTATATTCTATGCTTAAAACAGCTTTATCCATTCTTAAATGACACAATATATGATATATAACAGTAATTTTACAATGGGCATCTAACATCTAATGTTTATGGCATTCGCAGCCATTGTCGTGCGGAGCACTTGCATCCAACTGAGTTCTTACCTGCAGCTTTATCCACTCAATATATTTTTGCCGCAACATCTGTTGTTCTGCCTTTTCCTCTTCTGTGAGTTCACCTTCTTTTGATTTTTTATAAAGGGAATTAATTCTTTCTATTTCCTCTTTTGTAATCATGCTTATCATCCTATTCTTTCATTAACTTCAACCATAATTTCTTCATGCAATAGTTTGGCTTCCTTATGTAATGCTTTGCTTTTCATTGCAGCGTTATTTTTTATCGCTTCATCCTTTATGCCAGGCAAATTAATGTTTACATTAAGTAATGCACCTTCTAAACCTGATAAAGCCAAAAGACATCCAACACCTACATCTGAAACTGCATTTTTATTTCCGTACAAGGCTATATTTTTCTGATTCTTTAACAAGGAAAGACACTTTTCCATGGTTAAAAGAGGTATATCCAGCGCATGTACGCTTGCCTCCTGCAGTTTTTTATCCCTTTGAATCTTTTCCTCTTCAGTTTCTTTAGGAAGTTTCATTGCCTCCATAAACAAGTTAAATGCTTTTGTATCCTCATCCACTAAGGAATATAATTCCTCTCTAAGCGCTATTACATTGTTAAATTCCTTCAATACATCGGCTTTGCTATTTTCATCCAATGCCTCGAAAGATTTTTTACCGACAGAGAGGTTTACTACCATCATAGTCAATGACGCTGCCAAAGCACCCGACAATGCGGCAGTACTACCTCCCCCGGGTGCAGGTTCGCTACTGCCCAAGAGTTCACAATACTGTCTTATGCCCATATTTATAAGGTCCATAAGCTCCCTCCTTATCTACTTATTATTATCTATTATCACTTTCCCGTTTTTTATAACCTTATCTACATGATTTATGCCGAAGTGGTATACAATGTAGTTAAGATTCGGGCAATCAAAAATAACCAAATCAGCCTTTTTACCGATTTCAATGGAACCAATCTCATTCTCTCGTCCAATGCCGTAAGCTGCGTTTATTGTCATACCCTTTATTATTTCCAACGGTGTAAGCTTCATGCCGAAGCAGGCGAACGTCATTATCGACTGTAAATTTTCCGTAGGACAGGTTCCCGGATTGTAATCTGTTGCCAAAGCTACTCTGACGCCTTTTTCAATCATTTTTCTTGCAGGTGCAAATTTCCCCGTCATCAAATAAAATGACGTTCCCGGCAATAGTATCGCCGTTACATCGGCCTGGCCCATATCTTCAATCCCTTTATCTGAAATAGCCAACAAATGTTCCGCAGATATTGCTCCCATTTTTGCCGCCAGTTCCGCTCCCTTAAGCGGTATTATTTCGTCGGCGTGTATTTTCAGTTTAAAACCCAAATCCTTTGCCTTTTGCATGACATATTCAGATTCTTCTACAGAAAACACGCCCTTTTCACAAAATACGTCAACAAATTCGCTAAGACCGTTTTCCGCCACATAAGGCATTACTTCGTTACACATAAAATCAATGTATCCCTTACTGTTGCCTTCATATTCAGGTGGTATAGCATGAGCCCCCATATATGTAGACACAATGTCTATAGGATGCTCTAAATTCAACTCTTTAGCTGCTTCCAAACACTTTATTTCCGCATCGAAATCGAGACCGTAACCGGATTTGGCTTCGACCGTCGTAGTTCCGTGTAGTAGCATTTGGTTAAGGCTTTTCAAGGCCTTATCCTTAAGTTGTTCTTTTGACAATTCTCTGGTTGCTTTAACCGTGCTTAAAATTCCTCCGCCTGATTTTAAGATTTCAATATAAGGGACTCCCGTAAGCTTCATGTTGAGTTCATTTTCCCTAGAGCCACCGTGTATTAAGTGGGTATGGGAATCAATAAGTCCCGGCGTAACTGTTTTTCCCCCGGCATCTATTATTTCCGCTCTGTTATCACATAAACAAGAGGGAATTGTTCCTATACCTATGCTCTTAATCAAGCCGTCTTTAATAATAATATACCCGTTTTCAATTACCCCGTCTACTATTGAATCCGTACAGGTGACAATATTAGATGCATTTTTAATAATTAAATCCATATACAGCCTCCTATTCCAATTCTCCTATTTGCTCTTCAACTACTTTGATAAAAATACCTTCTTTAACCATCTTGTCTAACTTTTCAATATCAACATTCATTATCCTGTCTCCTTCGACAGGTGGTACAATTTTCCTAATCTCTTCATAAGCTATTTTTGTACCTTCTCCCAGTGTTGGATTATCTCTGAAGCTTATTGCCTGAGATGCCGCAAAAGCTTCTATTGCCAGTACTTTTTGTACATTATCTATAATCAGTCTTGCTTTCCTCGCCGCTGTGGTTCCCATACTCACATGGTCTTCCTGGTTCGCAGAGGAGGGTATGGAATCAACACTGGCCGGATGGGCAAGAATCTTATTTTCTGAAACCATTGAAGCCGCAGAATATTGAGTTATCATAAATCCGGAATTTAACCCGCCTTTTTTAGTCAAAAATGCGGGGAGGTCATTTAACTGTGGGTTTACCAATCTTTCTATTCTTCTCTCAGATACGTTGGCTAATTCGGATATGGCAATTCCCAGAAAGTCCATGGCAAGAGCTATGGGTTGACCGTGGAAGTTTCCTCCGGATATTACTTTATCTTCATCGGAGAATATTAACGGGTTATCCGTCGCTGCGTTCAACTCAATAGATATAATTTCTTTTACATAGTTTATCGCATCTCTGCTTGCGCCATGTATTTGAGGGATACATCTTAATGTATATGCATCCTGAACCCGAATATCTCCCTGTAAAGTTGTCAAACTGCTGCCTTTTATTATTCTAAGTACATTATCCGCTGTTATTATTTGACCTTTTTGTCCTCTCACTTTATGAACTATATGATCAAAAGCATCCGTAATACCTTTTAACGCTTCTAAAGTCATGGAGGATATTATGTCCGCTGTTTTAATCAAATTTAATGAATCATATAAAACAAGGGTGCCTATAGCAGCCATAACCGGGGTGCCGTTAATGAGTGCAAGTCCTTCTTTTGAAGTTAATACTACGGGCTGTATTCCGGCCATTTCCATTGCTTCTCTGCCGGTCATTCTTTTATTCTTATATATGGCTTCGCCCTCGCCTAGCATAACTAATACCATGCTTGCCAAAGGTGCCAAATCACCGCTGGCTCCCAAAGAACCTTTTTCAGGTATAATTGGATGTACTCCTTTATTCAACATTTCGATTAAAGTGTTGACTGTTTCCAGTCTGATGCCGGAAAAACCCTTTGCCAATGCATTAGCCCTAAGAAGCATTACACCTCTGACTGTTTCTTCGGGAAGGGTGTTTCCCAACGAGCAGGAATGGCTGACTATAAGATTTCTTTGAAGTGCTTTTGTATCCTCTTTGGATATAAGTACATCACTGAATTTGCCAAATCCGGTTGTTATACCATATACTATGGCCTCTTTTTCCACTATACTGTCTACATAATCCCTGGACTTTTTTATTTTTGATACCGCTTCTTCCGAAAGACCTACCGTAAAACCTTTTCTTGCAACATCAACCACATTGTCAATCGTCAGGTGCTCTCCGTCTATAAGAATATGTCCCATCTGATTCCATCTCCTTTGATTTAAAGATTTATGTTTTGTTTTCTCGTTACATTATAACTCTTTTAATTTAAAAGTGGAAATAGGAGTGTATATTCTATTTCCTCTTATTTGCTCGCTTTTAATCAAAGAAACCTTTTTTACTTTTATATCCGGTATAAGGTCTAAGCTTATATCTTTTTTTAATTCGATAAAGTCTCTGCTTAGTATCAAATCCTGTGCAATGGTGATATGAGGTGTATATGCCCTGTTATCTTTTTTAAATCCTTTGTCGCCAAGTCTTTCATCAATGGAACTGTGTAAAGATTTTAGGTTATCGAAACCTCTGCCCAACCCCAACCATAAAGCTCGCATATTTTCCTCCCTGCCGAAAAAGCCTAATTCTTCAATGCTTAAGTCAAACACATGAATTTCTGCAGCAGCTTTTTGTAATACTTCATCAACCTCTAGGACATCTTCTATGACGATTTCGCCCAAAAATTTAACGGTTATATGGAAATTGTCCACATACTTGAATCTTCCCTTAACGGAATTCCTTCTTATAATTGTTTGAACCGCCTTTATTGCATTCTTTACAGCAGACTCCAACTCAATACCTATAAAAGTTCTCATAAAAATCACACCTTTACTTATCGTATAATCTTTATATTATAACCCAAAATATTAATATCTTTAAAGAAACTGTGTTTTTCTTAGAAAAACCAAGATAAATATGTTTCTTTCATATATTTCATTCTACTACATATTTATTCCATTTTCTAATTCTATTAAACGTATGATAATATATAAAGACGATTAAATCATTACGCATAAATATGGGTTTAGTAAAGATAATTATATTTGCTGCGATAACCGGGTTAAAAATATAATAGTATATAGGCTTATTACGGACGAAATCAAACTCTGCCCGCAAAGGCATTGGAACTTTTAGTAATAATTATTACGAGTTTTCAGTAAAGGTTAAAATATGATAATTTGCGTGAAGTTTTTATAAATACCTTTTTATACTGTACATAACAAAACTTATAGCTTAAAATATAGTTATATTACAATGACATTACAAAAAAATTCTTATTTATAGATACAAAGGGTGAAAAACCTTGAAAAAAGCGATTAGACATAAAAACAAAAAACGAATAACACTATTGTACATACCGGAAAATGAATCCTCTACCAGAGCATTACGTATACCTACTTGGATACCAAAAATTATATTAATATCCTTGGTATCGATCTTTTTGTATGCAATATCCTATACTATTGCTTATAGAAACTTACAAATAGAATATGAATCAAGCTTATGCTGCATCAATAATATTACAGCAATAAACCATTCGCAGAAAATTGAAATAGAGGAATTGGAAAATAATGCGGAAAGAATAAAAACACAGCTTTACGAGAACATCGCTATGCTTCAAGAACTTAAAGAAGCAGTAGGCATAGATAGTGGCAGTAGCACCACTGTTGCTTTATCAAAAACGCCGGATAATTCCCAAGGTTTATATCCTTCTCCCATTCATTCAATAATAACTACAAATAATTCTAATTATACAGATCATATATATGAACTTAAAACTTCCTTTGTCAGCCTTTCAAAAGAGGCAAGAAGTCAAAAATCCGAAATTGATAATTCGATAGGTCCGATTAAGGACAAGTTGTCATTCCTAAAAGCTAAACCCTCGATTAAGCCTGTTACAGGAAAAATTACGGCAGCTTACGGTTATAGGAAAAACCCTTTCACCGGACGAGGCAGTGAATTTCATAAAGGTGTTGATATAGCAGCAAAACGCGGAACACCGGTTGTGTCAACGGCAGACGGCATAGTTACATATGCGGCATGGAAATCGGGTTACGGCAATATGGTAATCATTTCCCACGGTTACGGTTTTATTACCGTTTATGCACACAATTCTTCTATTGTTACCAAGGTAGGGGAGAAAGTAAAAAGAGGACAGGTTATATCCAAAGTGGGAAGCACGGGTCGCAGCACTGCACCCCATCTTCATTATGAGATCAAGTTAAACGGTAAAAATGTGGATCCTGCAAGATACTTTTAAGCAAAGGAGGATAACATATGTTAGGCATAGGCAAAAAATCAACAACTTCAATTAACACTGATAGGATTGATACACTGATAGGTAAAAACACAAAGTTAACCGGCAATCTTACTACCGAAGGAACTGTTAGATTTGATGGAGAAATTATAGGTGATGTTACTCTCTCAGGTAATTTAGTTATTGGCGAACAGGGTATTATAAAGGGTAATGTAAAAGCCGATAATATACACTTATCGGGTGTAATTGAAGGAAATGTAATATCCGCAAATCAAGTTCATATATCAACTACGGGAAAACTGTATGGAGATATATCCGTTAAGAATATTATAATTGACGAAGGCGGATTGCTCCAAGGAAACTGTAAAATGATTGAAGAGAATAAAGAACCCTAATATTTTATTAATAAAATATTAATAAAATTTATTATAAAAATCCCAAACAATTTTTACTGTAAAGACCTTTAGGGTCTTTTATTTCTATTAAGAATTTCAATCAGTTCAAATATTATTTTTGCTGCTTCCGCCCTGGTGGCAAAATCTTTAGGAGCAAAGATAAAACCGGGTTTACCTATCATAATATCAGAATTATACATGATACCCACACTTTCCAAGGCGTAACCCGATATGGAATTCTTGTCCACAAAATCGGGTAAATAAGAATATTGGTCTATATTAAGTAAATCCAAGGCTCTTTTCATTATTACGGCTATATCCTGTCTGGTTATTTTATTATCGGGACTGAAATTATTATTGTAACCCTGTATCAGTCCTAGCTCTGTGGCGGAGATAATATGTTCAGTCAGCGGATGGCGAGCATCCACATCTTTATATTTATTTTGCCCTTGTATTATTTCCCGACCCAGTGCATTGATTATAAAGGCCGCAAATTCAGCTCTGCTTATATCATCATGTGGTTTATACAAATTATATTCCTTGGGAAAAATCACACCACTACTGTATAGCATTACTATATAATCACGTGCCCAATTATCGTCTACATCTAGCAAGTTTATTTCTTTATTAGGATTATAGTCGAGTGGTAGCGGTTTAATGCTTTCCTTGGATTTTAATATTAAGTTTACATCAGCCGAACCATAGTGGGAGTATTGAACATCCAAGTCCTTTTTTATATCTTTCGCAATATAATTGTTTATAAAATGTCTGTCATCGCTTTCTATATTGGCAAAATAATCATAGTTGGGCATCCTTTTGCCGTTATAAATATATAAAAATGTAGGTTCTGCCGGAATCCAACCTATTTCAGGTATAAAGAACTCGCTCCAGGAATGCCTTTCATCTGCCGGTATATCATAGTCTTCATTTTCATTTATTTTTTCATCACCAATCCAATATCCTGCAACAACCCTTGAAGGAATTCCTGCCGCTCTGCAAAGAGCAGTAAATAAATGAGCATATTCATCACATACCCCCCGACCGGTAAGTAAACCGCTAAGGGCGCCTTTATTTGCATATTTAGCACTATCATCATAAGTGATATGCAAATTTACAAAGTCATATATCCTTTTTGCTTTTTCCATAGCGGTTCCGACACCCGCCAATTCCAAAGCTTTTTTCTTTATTTCAGGTGCGTTGCTTTCGGTTTTTTCTCCGGGCAATACATATTTATGATTAAAAGGATTATCAAGGTATTCACTGTAATCAACATTTTTCTGAAAAATACTTTTATCAAAAGTTATTCCGCTGTTTTCAATTATTTTATCTATAATAATATTAATACTTTCGCCGGGATTCAAATACTGCATATTAATTTTTGCATATATATTACCCCATTCATCGGCGCTTTCAATGTTTAATTCAGCGGGTTCTATATGTATGCCCAGCAATTTTTGATACATAGAATCCGTTTCCGCACCTACCAAAACTTTAACAGACAAATTCAGTGCCGAGCTTTTACCTTCATTTTTAATTTCATAAGCATTTCTTATAACAAATTTACTGTTATCGAATATACTGTACGCCTCTGCCGATACGAAGCTTACTAAAATACAAACAATTATTACTGCTGTTATGAGCCTTTTGCACTGTTTCACTGATAGACCCCCGTTTTTATTTAAATTCAACACATGAATTAATTATAACAAAGATTACTTTTATTTGTATTAAAAGCATATTACATTATTGTTTATTTTATCCTCTTTTTTTCATAAACAAATATAAACCAACTACAGAAAATTTTATTGATTTAACTCGCTATTATGTAAGATTTTTAGAATATGAAAAAAAGCGATTTATCATCGCTCTATATATTTAAAAGTTTTGTTGCCAAGCTAAAATAAACGGCAAGTGCCAACACGTCTACAATAGTTGTAATTAACGGACCTGCCATAATAGCCGGGTCGAGACGAACCTTTTTGGCAATGATAGGCAGAAGCCCTCCGGCAAGTTTAGCAATTATAACTGTAAATAGAAGGGTTAGGCTTACAGTGGCAGAGATTAGAGTATCCATCTTACTAAAAAGAATTAACCTGAAAAAGTTAACTATGGCCAAAACAGAACCGGCAATAATACCTACCTTCGTCTCCTTAACCAGCACCTTAAGTATGTCGGAGGTACAGATTTCTCCCAATGCCATTCCCCTGATTACGAGGGTAGAAGACTGAGAACCGGAGTTTCCTCCCGTATCCATCAACATGGGTATAAAAGTTGCCAGAATAACCGCAGATTGAAGCATTCCCTCATATTTTTGTATTATACTGCCTGTAAGGGTAGCTGAAAGCATAAGCACCAAAAGCCATACTATTCTGTGCTTTGCGAGGGTAAAAGCATTTGTCTTCAGATATTCATCTTCAAAAGGTTGGATAGCTGCCATTTTATGCAAGTCTTCCGTGTTCTCCTCGTCTATGATATCCACGATATCATCTATTGTCACAATCCCTACCAATCGGTTTTCATTATCCACTACCGGCAGTGTTGTAAGGTCATACTTTTTGAAAAGAAGCGCTATCTTTTCCTGGTCATCCGATGTATTTGCATATAATATATCCGTACTCATAATATCATCAATTATTGCTTTAGAATCGCTCAAAATCAGTTTTCTTATGGAAACTACCCCTTCAAGCCTTCTAACTTCATCTATAACAAAACAATTGTTTATAGTCTCCTTATCTACTCCGGTAGCTCTTATATGTGCCAGTGCTCCTTCCACCGTCATATGTTTTTTTAAATCAACAAACTCTATGGTCATGATACTTCCGGCGGAATCCTCAGTATAATTCAAAAATTGATTGATAAGTCTTCTCGTCTCCTCATCGGTATTTTTAAGAACCTTTTTGACAACGTTTGAAGGCATCTCTTCCAAAAAATCTACCGTATCGTCTAAATAAAGTTTTTCTATTATACCGGTTGTCTCTTTATCGGTAATAGATTCTATAATGTATTGCTGGAGTTCAATTGATATGTGAGAAAACACTCCGGCTGCTATTTCTTTTGGTAGGATTCTAAAAATAATGAGCAGCTTTTCTTTGTCCAATTCCTCCAAGATTTGTGCGATATCCACTATGTTCATTTCTATAAGTTCGTTTCTGGCTTTTAAATATTTTTTATTCTCTATAAGCTCCTTCAAAAAATCATCCATTTCCTTCACTCCCTTAGGGAGCCATATATATAGGTATAATTATGGCTCCGTTATTAATGTTTACTATTTTACATAAATTATCAGGTAAAGGGCCGGGATCCATAACTATCACCTCCAAAACAATAAAATCCTTTGCCAAGCACGCAAAGGAAATATAAACATAAAAATATATCCCCCTCGACTTGTTTTAGCTTCCTGTAACATAGGGCTCGAAGGTCCCAGCTGAGTTAGATTATACCTTAATCCGATAAAACCTGTTAACCGTCGTGGCATCTCTCGATGTTTAGCGGCATCAGCATTTATTTACAGGGTAGCCTCACATAACGGGCTTTTCTTTTATTATATGACTTTAGTTTAAGATATGTCAACTTTAGCAAACATTTTTTTGTTTCTTAACAACCGTCAACAATCGCTTCGGCAATTGTTAGGCTATTGCCCGTCTATTGCTCACCTATTGTTAAACTATTGTTCGAAAATGGTTCATCTACCATTCCCCTATCGTTCAACTATTGTTCAACTACCATTCTGCTATTATTTAACCATCGTTCATCTGCCGTTCTACTATCGTTCTACTATCGTCCCCCCACTGTTCAACTATTGTTTAACAATCGTTTAAACTATCGTTCCTCTATCGTTTAAACTATCGTTCCTCTATCGTTTAAACTATTGTTCTACTATCGTTCTA
>CAYXAT010000034.1:0-15025 GCA_964462065.1 uncultured Clostridiaceae bacterium
ATATCCGCTACCTGCTGGCACCACCACCGCCGCTTCTGCCGCCGCCGAAGCCTCCCCCACTGAAACCCCCGCCAAAACCGCCGGATCTGCCCGAACCACCGCTGAAACCGCCGAAGCCGCCGCTAAAACCGCCTCCCCTGCCTCTGTAATTGCCTCCTTTTTTAAACCCTCTTCTGATTAACAGAAAGACAATGAGTATAATTACTATCATTATCCATAGCGGAATTTCGCCGCCTTCCCCTACAGAATAATTTTGCAATCCGGAAAGGCCTTCCTTTTCCAGGTCTAAATCATATTCTTTCGCAACCTCCGACGCCACCGCCATGAAGGTGTCTTTGATTCCTTTTGAATAATCTTTATCATCAAATGCAACCATGGCATAATCGTCAAGAATTGCCCCTGCTTTGCCATCGTTTATTGCACCTTCCAAGCCGTATCCTACTTCTATACGAATCCGACCCCTCTGATTCCTCAGCAGGCTTTCCTCATTCACCAAAATCAAAACGCCGTTATTTTTATCCTTATCCCCTATGCCCCATTCTCTGAACAGCTTTACAGCGTAGTCTTCTATTTCCATTCCTGAAAGGTCTTTCACTGTAACAGCTACAATCTGAGCTTTGGTTTTATCTTCAATTGTTTTACCAACCTTTTGCATTTCCTGGATATCATTATTCGTAACCATTCCTGCATAGTCAAAAACCACGGTATTTGCCGCCGGTTTTGCAGGCACAGACTGTGCAAAAACCAAGCATCCCCATGCAGAAATAAGAATTATTGTTGCCAAAATAAGCATCGTCATCTTAGCTATATGGCATCTATAGTTTCCTATGCTCTTTAAATTATTTTTATACTTAATCAAAAGATACCACCACCTATACTAGAACTCCACCTTTGGAGCTTCTTTAGCTCCTGCAGCTGCCTCAAAGTAATCCCTTTGTTGGAAATTAAACATCCCGGCAATAATGGATGTAGGAAACTTTCTTACTTTGACATTATATGACTGAACAGAATTATTGTAGTCCATGCGGGAAACCGCTATACGATTTTCTGTCCCCGCAAGCTCATCGGAAAGCTGTCTGAAATTCGCATCGGCTTTGAGCTCCGGATAATTCTCTGCTATCGCAAGAAGTCTGGATAAGGATCCTGTAAGCTCCTGATCCGCCTTCGCTTTATCACCTACAGTACCTGCACCCATAAGATTTTCTCTCGCCTTGGTGACTTCGGTAAATATTTTTTCTTCATGAGAAGCATAACCTTTTACTGTATTGACCAGATTCGGAATCAAATCCATCCTTCGCTGAAGCTGATTTTCTACTTGACTCCAGGAACTTGTTACAGCTTCATCAGAAGACACTAAACCGTTATACAAGGAAAAAATAGAAATTATAATAACCACGAGTATCACCAGTACTATTAAAACCGGACCGAATATTTTTTTCATTTAAAACCCCCCCTAAATCTAAATTAAATTACTTTTTTTCTGATTTTTATAACATTTCTTCGCATCTGTATCACCCCAAATATTTTACACTGCATATATATCATATCACAGATTTGTTGGTATGAATTGCGTTTTTGTTGTTTTACAATTGTCGCAAAATTAGCTCAGCTTTATCCTGATAATTTTTGATTTATGCATAAATAAGTGAGATAATATATCCATTCTAACTTGTATACCACAACACTAAGGAGATTGACACTTTATGAAAACAAATAAAAACAAATTTTTGAAGTTAACTGCGGGCGCTATTTCAATCATTTTAATCCTTACCATTGCTTCCTATATTGTTCATAAAAAAAGGTCTGATGATTATGATAAAGAAGTATTAAAAAACTACATAGATGATGATGTTTCTACTATGGACAAGTATGATGTTACCGAATTTGATTTGCTCGACAAGTCAATTTTAAGCAAGGAAGCCATGCTCAGTGAAGAATATACAAAGAACCTGGTGGAAGAAGGCTCTATAAACATATTATTTTTAGGTGAAGATAAAGAAAACAGCCTCTTAGATACAATCGGAGTAATCAGCATTGATAAGAAAAATAAAAAACTTTACATATTAATGTTCCCACGAGACCTATACATAGATTATAGCCAGACTGTGAAGGATGCCCTTGATGCCGCAGGAAAAACAAAAGTATCCGGTATCTATAAGCTGAATGCTTCCCATTATATAGGTGCATTGATGGAATATGAAGGCAAGTTTAGGGCGAACTCCATCAGTTTTTTAGCAGAGGTCATTAAAGAAAAGTTTGCCATAGATGTTGATGACTACGTAAAAATAAACCTTGCCGGTTTTAGAAAAATAGTAAATTTATATGGCGGTATCAATATATATGTTCCTTACAATATGGACTATGATGACCCTTCCCAGGACTTATCCATACATTTGCAAAAAGGCCCACAACTCCTTGATGGTGCCCAGGCTGAAGGTTTTGTAAGGTTTCGGCAAGGCTACGATGAAAATGGCGCCAGATTTGATGTAGATCGTAAAAAAAACCAGTTAGCTTTTTTAAATGCTTTTATTAAACAGCATGGTACTATAGGTAACATAAATAAAATACCTGATTTGTTAAAAACACTAAGCAGTAATATGATGAACAGCATTGGCTTTGGGGAGATGTTGACCACATATACAGGCATTGCGAAGGATATTGTAAATGACAAGTATGAAATAGAAAGTAAAAATATTGATGGAAAAGGCAAAATGATAAACGGAGTGTCCTACATAGTTATCGAGGAAGAATAGGGGTCTGCAACCCCATTGCAGAACCCGATTAAAATTTTGTCTATATCAAAATTCTCCACTGAATATTACTATAATGTATATTGGTAAGCGGCAGGGTTATATTGTCAATCAAATGATACGACCAACCTGGCATAAAGATCCGGTGAAATTACAGAATAAAACCCGTCTAACCCGGTTTGTAACACAGTTTTACCATCATTCAATATATAGGCATAAAAATCATGAGTTTCGTTGGCATCGGTAAATGTCTGGCGAATCAAATAACATTCTTTTAAGGCATTAATATCGACACCTTTCCACACAGACGATTTGAGCATATAATCCATTATAATGGCTTCTGCAAGCTGTTCATCCATAGGAGATAATTCAGTCACTCCAATGCCTTCCCTTATTTTTGCACCACTATACTGAATAGAAATTGTATTATTTTCTACAGACAATTCTTTGAGCCTATTAATTTGGTGACGAAATCCATCAAAAGTTTCCCCTACCTTAAAATAATCTTCACCAAATATTGCTTCGGCCATACCGCTTGTATATTGGAGGGAAGAAGGTTCGTAAACACCATCATCCAAACTAAAGGTGATGAGTTCCACATTTTCAATTAATAAGAACATTATCATTGAATTAAATCTAAAAGGTGTTTCATTGTCCGCACCGGAATATAAGTTACGCGTTTCTGTATCAGTTTTAAAATTTATTGTTATGCCATAAGGGTGATCGCTTGTGTGTAGTTCAAAACTATCATAAAATACTCCTTCCGGGAATTGTATTGATCCAATAATCTTTGCTACAGCAGAATTATCGCCTACATACTTTGTACGCGCTTTCCACAGGTTTTCCAGTGAGTATGTGTATGCTTCTTTAGGTTTAAGCTGAATAATTGTTGCCTTCGCCTTAGTAGGATAGGTTTCCTGAATATCACCTATAGCAATTTTAATGTTATCGCCAACAGAAAAATCATCTATAGAAAGACGCATAGGCTTACTGTTTGTTGCAAGTGTTATAAACGGATCCTTATCCCATGTCAGTATACACATATCACCTATTGTACTGTTTTTTTCGGTTCCCCTGACGGTCATTGTTTGGTTACCCCTATCTATCTCAAGAATAACAGCATTAATATCCGCAATATTAAAGTCTTCAATCCTTGGATTTGCCAATAGCCCAATTGATAGGTAAATAACAGCTGCCAATGATACTGCAACTATCCAAAACTTTGGCCTTTTATAATTAAGCACATTCTTTATCCGGTCTTTGGTATCTCCCTCGCCAAATGCAAGGAGAGTTCCATTGACAATACGCCTGCCTACGGCAAGATTTAATAGGGAAGATGAATATTCCTTTTTAATTCCATCACCGAGCTTTTTTATAACGGCCTCATCACAAGACATTTCCATATCTCTATTGCTTAGACTAAATGCCAACCAAACTAATGGGTTAAACCAATGAAGGCATAAGGCAGAAAAGAACAGCAATTTTGTTATATGGTCATAGCGTTTTATATGTGTTTCTTCATGTAATACGATAAACTTTCTTTCATCAATAGACAGGCCCTCAGGTAAATAAATTTTTGGTCGTATAAAACCCATAATGAAAGCTGTTTCTAAGCCTTTCACTATATAAATATTATTGTTATCATGAACTGCAATTTTTAATTTTTTATATAACCTCAAAAGAGAAAAAATGCTATAAGCGAGCAGCACTGCAATTCCAGCTAACCAAACCGTTCTACCAAGAAATATCCATATTTGTAATGGATTAATACTGACAATGGGAGTTGCAGCAGGTAAAGACGCATTAACAGTATTATTGATTACGGTAATACCCGTGTCAATTTTCGGTTCAGCCATATAAATAATATCTTGAGAAATAGGAGATGATTTGATTGGCAAAATACTGATTATACTTTCAAATGAAAACGGAATAATAAGCCGAAACAATACTACGCCCCAAAGGGAATAGGATATTAATTTTGGTGATTTTCTGAATATTGCCCTGGTAACAAGCACTATAAGTATCACAAAACTTGCAGTAAAACTCATGTTTAGGATTCGCAAAAAAATTCTATCAAGCACCTTTATCCCTCCCTGTGTTCATTGATTAGTTTTTCAATTTCATTAATCTCTTTTTCACTCAGCCGGTTTCTACCTGTAAAGGCAGCCAGGAATTTAGGCAAAGAGCCATCGAAAGAAGTATTAATAAACTCCTCACCTTGAGCAGCTAAAAACTCATTTTTGGTCATCAAGGCACTTACAGTCCCTCCATCATTTTGAAAAATTCCGCGGTCGCACAGCCGTTTAAGCATAGTATATGTAGTTGTTCTTTTCCAATCAAATGCCTCCCCGCAAAGTTCAGTTAAAGCGCGGGAACTTAACGGCTCATGATCCCAAATTAAATCCGCAAATCGCTTTTCCATTTTGCCTAATTTATAATTTTTCAATCTGCTTACCACCTGTCGAATATCATTAGACTAAATATAGTCTAACACCTTTAGACAGAAGAGTCAATATGTAAATATTGGCATAGAGAAAAAATCACCGCTTATTCAAAATGCTCCCAAAGGTTCTGTATGGTAATTATCGCCTGCTCATAGGTATAGGATAGTTTTGGACTAAATCTTTATCAATAATATTCTCTATATGTTATTATTAGATTATAAGGATGATCACCAAAATAGCAGGATATTTTATAAATTGAGCCATGGTTAAAGTGACACAAAATTATATTATAATGAAAATAAAATGAACCCTATACCCGTATATGAAATGGAGATGAAAATATGAAAAAGAACCCCTTTATTTTTTTAATTATAACCTTTTCATTTATTTTCGCCTTTCTTGTCAGGGCAGAAAATAACACTGATAAACTGATCATAAATCAGGTATCTCTCGGTCTGGCGGTTGACGAAAGGGGTACTCTATGGGGTTGGGGTGAAAATTCAGCAGATCAGCTTGATGATATCGCAAGCGGAAATCGTCTTGATCCTTGGTCGGGTCCCTATCAGACTACTCCAATTAAACTGATGGAAGATGTCGTTGCCGCCAGTGGAGGAAGATATACCTTTGCCCTTAAAACTGACAATACTCTTTGGTATCGCGGGCGAGGAAAAGGTTGGACAAAGATTTTGGATAACGTGGCTTCTATCAATCAAGGCGGCGGTATATATGCAGCTATTAAAACGGGCGGCAGTCTTTGGCTTTGGGATGACAACAGTTTAAATCAACTTTCAACCGGCTGCACTGAGGAGGATTATTCTGAGTTACCTGTTAAAATGATGGATGATGTAAAGGATATATCCCTGAACGGACATATTTTAGCCATTAAAAATGACAATACTTTATGGACCTGGGGTATGGACAATTTCGGCGCCCTGGGCACGGGTCAGGCTGATAGAGTGAAAGATGAGATATTCACCTACGATGAACCGGTCCGGATCCTTGATGACGTAATCAAAATAGCAACGGGCTGTAATAACTCCTTTGCTGTGAAAACGGACGGAAGTCTGTGGGCATGGGGTCTGAACATCAACGGAGAACTGGCTGATGCCGGTCTTCATGATATTATAAATAACAATGGTTACTACATACAATCTGTGCCCGCACAGGTTATGTCTGATGTGACTGATGTAGCATCGGGGCACGGCACAACCTATATTATAAAAAGTGACGGAACATTATGGGCTTGTGGGGCAAACCAATTCGGTGAAGCCGGAACCGGCAGCGCCGGTGAAAACGCTATTGAACCGATACAGATATTGGATCAAGTGGCCCAGGTAAAAGCCGGAGATTGTATCTGCTATGCTATTAAAAAGGATGGTACCTTATGGGCTTGGGGCAATAACGGCAAAGGAGAACTGGGGTTCTTCGGCGGAGATGGATGGAGTCCCCTCGGTCCCCAACAGATGAAGCCAAGGCAGGTCTTTTTTTCTGACGGAATACCTTCACCCTTGGAAAGGGAGATATTTGTAACACCTGACATTGCCAACATAATAATAGACGGTGAATCTATTTCTCTGCCAGCCCTGATAAGTTATGACGATCAAGGCGGCGGCACCACTTATGTGCGCTTACGTGACTTGGCTTATTCATTAGATGGCACCCGCTCTAATTTTAATGTTAAATATAACGATAAAACAAATATCACTTCGATTTATATAGGCAGCTATATACCTGTCGGCGGTGAGACAATTCCCCCGGATATAGCCGCACAAACCGCTATAGTTAAACGCAGCACTTTTGGGAGCAGCAGCACTTTGGAAGTTGAATACTATCACACTATCACCGCAACAGATGCCAATGGAGACTCACACATTTATGTCAGACTGCGTGATTTGGCACCCAGTCATTATTTCGATGTAAGATGGGATGGACGGCAAATTATCATTGATACCGGCACATGGTATACGTGGAGTGAAGCAGAAGACTTGCAGCAAAAGGAGAAAGAATTGAAGAATAAAATAACACTCCAATTCGAAACTAAAACACTTGATTATAAAGAACTGCCTCTGCTTGATGAGTCTAAAGTAACACTGAATATCGGCGAAGACAAATCCGGCGGCATCACACAGGGCTTTTATAAAGCAAAGTACAATACCGGCAGCGATATGGCAGATTATTTTACTTACGGTTATGATGATATAGGTTGTTATTCATATATCAACATCAACGGTCTCAAATATGATTTAGGATGGGTGACATATGATGGTAATAATGATAAAGAGCTACTACTATGGACTTATGGCATAAAAGAAACGGATATAAACTCAGAAACGCCGATTTATAAAATGCAAAGACTGTTCGGCCTTTCGGCACCGACAACCTCCTACCTTACCATTAAAGACAATGTACCATATATTATTTTCGATACCCCCGGTTGGGGCGAAGAATATGACCTTGATGACGATGGAATGCCGGAAACAGTTGCAAATGCCGGTACAGGAATTTGGCAGGATTATGTTATCTACGAATGGTTACCGGGGAATAAAACCATCAGATATACAAGACCGGCTGATGTCCTAAACTGCGATATTGTGACATATTTTGCCGACAAAAATCTATTTGCCGCATATACTTATGACCAAATAGAAGGAAAATTCGGTTCCGAAATCATGTATCGATATAAAGACGGGTATTTGATAAACATACAATAGAAAAACCTTATTAATTGCTCTGATATCTTCTATCATAGCGTGAACTTGCCTTTATATAAAAAGTTGAGAATAGAAAATTCTCAACTAATCCGCAAATTATAATGCAATTATACCTTTCTTTATTATTTCCAAATTAATATATCCCTTTCATGCTGAGACTGATTCTGTTTCTCTCTAAATCTACCTCTAAAACCCTGACTTTAACAATATCGCCGACTTGCACTACATCCATTGGCTTATTTACAAATTTATCTGACATCTGAGATATATGAACTAAACCGTCTTGATGCACGCCAATATCCACAAAGGCACCAAAATCTATTACATTTCTCACGGTGCCTGTCAGTATCATATCAGGCCTCAGGTCTTTCATTTCCAATACGTCTTTATGAAAAATTGGCTTTGGCATTTCATCCCTCGGATCTCTGCCGGGTTTTTGAAGTTCCTTTATTATATCTCTCAGTGTGGGTACACCTAAACCTATTTCTTCCGATAATTTATTTATATCCATACTATTTGCCTTTTGGATTGCTGTTCCCAAGGCATTGACCTCTTTTTCATAGCAATCCAGCATGCCTAACAGTTTCCCCGCTGCATCATAGGATTCGGGATGCACCCCGGTGTTATCCAATATATTTTGGGACTCAGGTATTCTGAGAAAGCCTGCACATTGTTCGAAAGCCTTCGCACCGAGTTTCTTTACCTTCATCAATTCTTTTCTGCTTTTGAATTTACCTATTTCTTCTCTATAAGCCACTATGTTTTTCGCCACTGCAGTATTTACACCCGATACATATTGTAGAAGAGAAGGAGTGGCGGTATTCAAATCCACTCCAACAGTATTTACACAATCCTCTACCACTTCATTTAAGGTAGTTGATAGATTTTTCTGGGATACATCATGTTGGTATTGTCCCACACCTATAGATTTCGGATCAATCTTAACCAACTCCGCCAACGGATCTTGCAGCCTCCTGCCTATGGATATGGCTCCTCTTATGGATACATTAACATCGGGATATTCCTTTGCCGCTAATTCTGAAGCGGAATATACCGATGCACCGGCTTCATTCACAACAATATAATACAGAGGCATATCCAGTTCTTTTATTATATCAGCACATATTTTTTCAGATTCTCTCGAAGCCGTACCATTACCCAATGAAATAATTTCAACATTATGCTTTTTTATAAGCCTTTTAAGCTCTTTCTTTGCTTCTTCAACCTTGCTTTCAGGGGGTGTTGCATATACAGTTGCAGTATCCAAGAGCTTACCTGTATCATCTAAAACAGCAATTTTGCAGCCTGTTCTGTAAGCAGGGTCAAACCCCATGACAATCTTGCCCTTTATTGGAGGCTGAAGTAAAAGATTCTTTAAATTAGTGCCAAACACTTTTATTGCTTGATCTTCAGCTGCCTGAGTAAGTTCATTTCTGATCTCTCTTTCTATCGAAGGGGATATAAGCCTATCATAGGAATCTTTTATGGTATCTTTAAAGATTGTGTTGTAGGGAGATCTTTGTATGATTACATTTGCTTCCAGTTTTGATATTATTCTTTCTATGGGTGCATCAACCTTGACAGACAACTTCTTTTCCTTTTCGCCTCTGTTTATGGCTAATATCCTATGAGGCGGTATTTTCTTAATAAGTTCTGCAAAATCGTAATACATTTGATACTCGGACTTTTCTTCCGTCAAACCCTTTGTACTTATATAACCCAGATTAAATGTCAGCTCCCTGATAAACTTCCTATAATCTGCATTGTCTGAAATATCCTCTGCAATTATATCCGAGGCACCCTTTAATGCATCTTCCCATGTTTCAATCCCGAGATCCGGGCTTATGTAGCCGGATGCAATTTCCTCCAAGCTTATATCGATTTCTTCTTGCCTCCACAAAAACTGAGCCAACGGCTCCAGCCCTCTTTCTTTTGCAACGGAAGCCCTGGTTCTCTTTTTCGGTCTGAAGGGCCTGTATAGGTCTTCAACCTCTTGTAGGATTTTTGCCTTCTCTATCCTCTCTTTGAGTTCGTCACTTAGCTTTCCTTGTTCATCAATCAGTCTGATTATCTCTGTTTTTCTATTCTCAAGATTTCTTAGATAATCCAGCCTTTCACCCAATTCTCTAAGCTGAATATCAGAAAGCTCACCGGTTTGCTCCTTCCTGTATCTTGCAATAAATGGTATGGTATTCCCTGAATCTATAAGCCCTATAGTATTTTCCACCTGCCATGTTTTTACGTTTAACTCCTGACTCAACGTATTTATTATGTTCATAATATCTCCCCTATTAACCTTTGTTTCTAAATTATATCCCTCGTTTTTTCCTTAAATATTATAGCATTAGTTGTATGCAAAACTCCATTTAACTTTTTATAACACATAATCCGGTGTTAGTAAACAATAAAGGAAATCTGTTGTTGCTATTCTGTGGTAAAATAGATTCTATAGACATACCGCTGATATATATGAAATTGAATTCTATTATATCATTCTATTTAAAATGCCGGAAATAAGCATTTACTATAAGTGTGTAATATGGGGGTTATACTATGAATATTTTTGATAGCAACAGAACATTCATGAAAAGCGGATTTGATGTTCCCGGGCGTGAGTTTATTTCAGATCAAGATCGGGGCATTCAGCCGCCGGTTATCAGCAAAAAAGTTAACTGTTTAAAAACAATAGCACTTCCTTCTGCAGATAAAAAGATTGTTAAACAAAATGATTTATACACATGTATCAATAATCGCAGAAGCAGACGCACTTTTAAAGATACGCCGATTACATTAGAAGAACTGTCATTTTTACTATGGTCGACCCAGGGAATCCAAAAAATTATACCCGCATATAAAAATACGGGATATATAACCCTTCGCCCGGTTCCTTCAGCAGGCGGTAGACATTCATTTGAAACCTATATTGCGGCGAACAATGTTACAGGTTTGGATAAGGGAATTTATACTTATCTTCCAATTGACCATAAACTTGCATTTATGTATGCCGAAAATAATTTGGAAGAAAAACTGATACATGCATACGGCGGTGAAAATTATAAGGATGAAGCACAATGGCTAGGGAAAGCACCCTTGGTAATGCTATGGTCTTGTATTCCGGAGCGCGGTGAGTGGAGATATCATATGGAAGCACATAGACTTATGCTGATAGATATAGGACATGTATGTCAAAATCTATACTTAGCATGTGAAGGCTTAGAATTCGGGGTTTGTGCAATAGCTGCATATATTCAAAAGGAATTTGATTCTTTGCTCCATTTGGATGGTAAGAATGAGTTCACTGTCTATGCTTCCGGAATAGGCAAGTTGGACTAATTTTCAATAATACCAAGCATTTCAAAACTTTTTCACCAAAGTTTTTGTTTTATTGTTTATTTTTTGATTTGCTATCAAATCAATACATCGTCTTGCAACTATATGGATAACCTGATTACCTTTTAGGTTCTTCAACAATATGGACCTTTATCATATTGGTGGTCCCAACGGTACCGACAGGTATGCCGGCAGTTATAACAATCAAATCTCCCGTCTTTATATAGCCCGATTTTAGGGCTTCGTTTACTGACGCTTTAATTATTTCATCTGTGTTTTCTGTGGGTCCTATCAAAACCGGCTCTACACCAAAGCTGAGGCTTAAATCCCTAGCCACTCTTACATTAGGAGTCGCCGCAATGATGGGTGCCGAGGGTCTATATTTTGAAACCATTCGAGCGGTTGTTCCGCTTTGGGTGGGAGTAATTATTACCGAAGCTCCCAGATCCCTGGCTACAGAGGAACCGGCGTAGCTTATAGCACAAGTAATAGAAATGCTTTCTTTGCCGTCATTATTAATACTTTTATTATAATGAAAAACCTCTTCAGCCCTTTTCGCTACTGAGGCCATAGTAATGACTGTTTCGACCGGGTATGCGCCTATTGCCGTTTCACCTGATAGCATTATTGCATCGCTGCCGTCAAATATAGCGTTTGCTATATCCGTTACTTCCGCTCTTGTAGGCCGTGGGTTTTTTATCATGGATTCCATCATCTGCGTTGCGGTTATTACCGGTTTGCCAAAACAATTCGCTTTTGAAATCAACTGTTTTTGAACTATGGGTATATCCTCCGTAGGTATTTCTACCCCTAAATCCCCTCTTGCCACCATCAGGCCATCCGCAACTCTTAATATTTCGTCGCAATTATCCACACCTTCAGAGTTCTCAATTTTTGCGATTATCATCATATCTGACATATTTCTTTTCTCTAAAATATTTTTAATCTCCCGAACATCTGATGCCTTGCGGATAAAGGATGCAGCAATTATATCAATGCCCATATCCAAACCGAAGTTTATATCATTTATATCATTTTGTGTCACAGCCGGCAGTTTTGACGATGCGCCGGGTATATTAACGTTTTTTCTGTCACTGAGTATTCCACCGGTTATAACCTCACATTTTACATCCGTTTCATCAAAATCCGATACTTTTAATTCAATAGTACCGTCTGCAATCAATATCTTAGTCCCTGCCTTCACATCCTCGACCAGATGCTTATAGCTGATACCGACAATTTTGTTATCGCCCTCAATCTCTCTCGTCGTTAAGATAAATTCATCTCCGGAAGAAATCTCTGCACACGAATTCTTAAACCTGCCCAGTCTTATTTCCGGGCCTTTTGTGTCCAACATAATCGGCACATGTTTGCCTAGTCTGCTTCTTGCCTTTTTTATATTTTCAATCCTTATTTTATGTTCATCGTAGGTTCCGTGGGAAAAATTAAGCCTTGCCACATTCATTCCCGATGTTATCAGATTTTCCAACATTTCCACACTTTCACATGCAGGACCTATAGTGCATACTATCTTTGTTTTTCTCATTTATTTTACTTCCTCACAAATACTTTTTTAAATTTTAAAACACCGCTATTACATAAAGCTTCTCAACTTTTCAAAAAGCACCGGATAATGCTTTTTCATATTTATAACCCTACCGCACTTATTTACAAATGCCAGGCTTGTTTCGCCCTCGACAATAAAGGCCTCATCCACTTTCCTTATTATTTTATATGTAAATGTTATCCTTGCCACTGTCATAGTTTTTATAGAAGTGTATATAGTCAGCTCATCATCATATTTAGCAGGCATATTATACTTGCATCTTGTTTCAATGATTGGCATCATCACTCCGGCATCTTCCATATCTTTATAGGATATGCCCCCCATTTCTCTTAAAAACTCTGTTCTGCCTATTTCGAAATACATATAATAGTTGGGGTGGTATACTACCCCCATTTTATCAGTCTCCCCATAGCGAACTCTCACACTCGCTTCGTATATCACATTCTCACCTTTCCTTCTTTCACCGAAACAATTATTATTTTGTAGTATAACAAACCTTTAACTTATTAACAATGTAAATATGATAGTTAATAACCCCAATAGTTCCCCCATTATCGACATGCCTAGATTTAAGAGATTAATATGTACTGTTGTACCAAAGGTCGTTTATCTTCCATCACGCTGCGCTAAGGCCCTACAAAACGTAATTTCTGGCAAATAAAACCCATAGAAAAGAATATAAAGTTATACAACGTGTGAACTGCAACAATGCTTATATTATAAGATTTCGGGCAACGACAAAAACTATTATTTCCCGGGAAATCATGCTATAATTTATTAAAAAAAAGGAGAGATTTTGTGGCAAAGTTTTTAGATATATTTAATAAATATTTTGAAAAATTAGAGTCATATGTACCCGTTGTAGCAAAAGTTCATGGAGGAACTCATCCTGAATTTCATGATGTCAAACGCGTATATGAAACAATCAGAGGAAAAATAAAAGAAGAATCCTCGGAAAGTCTTGGGCTTTTAAACGAATTTGAAGAGCTTCGTAAAATTACAAATAATTACACGGTGCCTGATGATGTATGTGTTACATATGAAACAGTATATAATATGTTGAAGGAAATTGACGAAGCCTATAACAAATGATATTATCCGACATGCGGCAATTGTATTTCCCGCCAATTTTCTACTCAAGTTGTGCCTTCTTGCAGGCACGTATTACTTTTATGCAAAAGGAGAAAGAATGCAGAGAATTATTTTTAGAAATAAAAACAAAATTGCTTTGATAACAGGCATGTTGATAGCTGTTGCTTTTTTAAGCTTATGGATTTCAAAAAATGAGAATGTTTTTGAATTATCTCTTATTATTGCATCGGTGTTGGGGGTCCTTCCAATCATTCTTCAGGCTTACAATGCGCTGAGGGTAAAAGTGGTAAGCATCGATGTTTTAGTAACAATAGCCGTCACCGGCGCGTTTCTTATACAAAACTTCGAGGAATCGGCAATTGTCACCTTTCTTTTTTTGTTCGGCGCATATTTGGAACAACGAACTTTAAACAAAACCAGATCAGCCATAAAGGCTTTGACTGAGATGGCCCCGGAAAGTGCATTAAAACAAATGGAGAATGGAGAATTTGAAGAGGTAGATATCGATGAAGTAGATGTTGGAGATGTTTTGCTCGTCAAAACCGGTGCAAGAATCCCCGTAGATGGTAAAGTCACGATAGGTGAGGGAAGTATTAACGAAGCAAGTATAACAGGAGAGTCCATGCCGGTATTCAAAGAACCGGGGGCGCAAGTTTTTGCGGGGACTATCCTGGATAACGGCACAATACAGATAGTGGCCGATAGAGTCGGTGAAGACACTACTTTTGGCAGGATAATAGAATTGGTGGAGGAAGCCCAGGACTCAAAGTCCGAGGCGGAAAGATTTATAGACCGATTTTCTAAATATTATACCCCTGCCGTGCTAGTTATTGCATTTACAGTTTGGCTTTTTACTAAAGATGTGGAGCTCTCCATAACTATTTTGGTTTTGGGTTGTCCCGGGGCTCTGGTAATCGGCGTGCCCGTTTCAAATGTTGCCGGTATAGGCAACGGTGCAAGCCACGGGGTGCTGTTAAAAGGCAGCGAGGTAATTAGGGATTTTAGCCGTTTAGATGCAATGATCTTTGATAAAACCGGAACACTGACTGTAGGAAATCCTTCGGTTTCTGAAAAAATATATTACGGCGATAATATAAACGAAGCCTTGGGTTATCTCGGCAGTATAGAACG